>JAFZEA010000022.1 GCA_017560905.1 Clostridia bacterium | reverse complement strand
GTATGCAGACGCTGTGAAGAGCGCGAAGACTGTCGTGTGGAACGGCCCGATGGGCGTGTTTGAGAACCCGACCCTCGCCGCAGGCACCATCGCTGTTGCGAAGAGCCTTGCCGAAACCGATGCTGTCACCGTGATCGGCGGCGGCGACTCGGCTGCGGCTGTCAACACCCTCGGCTACGGCGACAAGATGACGCACATCTCCACCGGCGGCGGCGCTTCTCTCGAATTCCTCGAGGGTAAGGAACTGCCCGGTATTGCCGCTCTGAACGACAAATAAAATCACACCACAATCACCCAAAGTTAAAACCGAAAGCAAGTGCATATAGCACTTGCTTTCGCCACGAAATGAAAGGAATAAGACTATGAGAAAGTATGTTATTGCAGGCAACTGGAAAATGAACAACACTCCTGCCGAGGCTAAGGCACTCATTGAGGCTATGAAGCCTCTGGTAAAGGATGCTACCTGTGAGGTAGTGATCTGCGCTCCCTTTGTAGATCTGACCGCTTGTCTGGAGGCCGCTGAGGGTTCGGGCATCAAGATTGGTGCTGAGAACGTGCACTGGGCTGAAAAAGGCGCTTACACCGGTGAGGTCAGCGCTGAGATGCTCAAGGCTGTCGGTGTTGAATACGTCGTTATCGGCCACAGCGAGAGAAGACAGTATTTCGGTGAAACCGATCAGACCGTAAATCTGCGCACTCTGGCCGCTGTCAAGGCAGGCCTCAAGCCCATCGTTTGCGTGGGTGAAACTTTGGAGCAGAGAGAGCTGGGCTATACCGAGACCCTGCTGAAGTATCAGACCAAGATGGCTCTGACCAACATCACTGCCGAGCAACTTAAGGATATCGTTATCGCTTATGAGCCTGTATGGGCCATCGGTACCGGTGTGACCGCTACCGCTGATCAGGCTGACGAGGGCAACGGTTTTGTCCGTGCCGCCGTGGCCGAGATGTTCGGCGCAGAGGCTGCTGAGAACATTACCGTTCAGTACGGCGGTTCTATGAACGCAGGAAATGCCGAAGAACTGGTTGCTAAGGAAAATGTTGACGGTGGTCTGATCGGCGGCGCTTCCCTCAAGGCTGAGGACTTTGCCGTAATCGTTAAGGCCGCCAGCAAATAAGAGGAAACGGATATGAAGAAACCTCTTGTACTTTGTATTTTGGACGGCTACGGCTACAATAACAGTGAATACGGTAACGCCATCAAGGCCGCCGAAACACCTGTGATGGACAAGCTGTTTGCCGAGCGTCCCTATACCTATATCGGCGCTTCCGGTATGGATGTCGGTCTGCCGGACGGACAGATGGGCAACAGTGAGGTCGGACACACCAACATCGGTGCCGGCCGCGTGGTTTATCAAGAACTGACCCGTATCACCAAGAGCATTGCTGACGGTGATTTCTTTACCAACGAAGCACTGGTAGGTGCTATTGAAAACGCCATTCAGAACAACAGCGCCCTGCATATTATGGGCTTGCTGTCCGATGGCGGTGTTCATTCTCACAACACTCATCTGTATGCCATCGTGGAACTGGCCAAAAAGATGGGATTGGAAAAAGTATATCTGCACTGTTTCCTCGACGGTCGTGACGTTCCTCCTTCCAGCGGCGCTGATTTCGTGGCCGCCGCCAAGGCAAAGATGGAGGAAATCGGCGTAGGCAAGATTGCTACCGTAATGGGCCGTTACTATGCGATGGACCGTGACAACCGTTGGGAGCGTGTCAGCAAGGCTTATGCCGCTATGGTTTACGGTCAGGGCAATAAGAATGCCGATCCCGTTGCCGCTGTCAAGGCTTCCTATGAGGCCATTGACGAGGAAGGCAAGCACATCACCGACGAGTTTGTGGTTCCCACCGTCTGCGCTGAAAATGCGGGCATTGCAGATAAAGACAGCATTGTCTTCTATAACTTCCGCCCCGACAGAGCCAGAGAGATCACTCGTACTTTTGTAGATCCCGACTTTGACGGTTTTGTCCGTGAGGGCGGCCGCAAGGATGTTTACTTTGTCTGTATGACGCAGTACGATGCCACTATGCCGGGTGTGCATGTTGCATTCCGTCCCCAGACACTGGAAAACACTCTGGGCGAGTACCTTGCCAAAAGCGGCAAGACTCAGCTGAGAATTGCCGAAACCGAGAAATATGCGCACGTTACGTTCTTCTTTAACGGCGGTGTGGAAAAGGTTTCTGAAGGCGAGGACAGAGAGCTGATCGCTTCTCCCAAGGTTGCCACCTATGACCTGCAGCCTGAAATGAGCGCCCCCGAGGTTGCTGACAGAGCTGTGGAGAAGATTCTGAGCGGTAAGTATGATGTCGTTATTCTCAATTTCGCCAACTGCGATATGGTCGGACACACCGGTATCTTTAACGCCGCTGTTGAGGCGGTAGAAACCGTAGATGCCTGTGTGGGCAAGGTCGTGGGCGCTGTGGACAAGATGGGCGGCAAGATGCTCATCACCGCTGACCACGGTAACGCTGACTGTATGATGGAGCAGGACGGCTCTCCCTTTACAGCGCACACCACCAACGTGGTACCGTTCATCGTCATCGGTGAGGACTGCGAGTTGCGTGAGGGCGGCAAGCTCTGTGATATCGCACCCACTATGTTGAAACTCCTGGGACTCAAACAGCCCGAGGAAATGACCGGCGAGAGCATTATTAAATAATTTAAAATAAAAAACAGATAGCAAATAAGGCATACTCTAAAGAACAGTAAAAAAGATGCACGAAAACGGACTGCGCAAATTGGTGCAGTCCATTTTCGTGCATCTTTTGCTTTTGTCTCACAGTGATATTGAAACCTTGCGGTTTCAGTTATATTTTATTCGCCTTAAAACTGCCGCAGGCAATATCACTTGTCGTAAGACAAATATAACTGCGAAGCAATATAACTCGCCGAAAGGCGAATAAAACTGGCGTTGTATCCTTACGTCATATCTTTGATCATGGTCATTCTCCTTAAAAAATCAAAAAGGAACCTACCATACACTGTACGGTAAGTTCCTTAAAAATCAATCAGTAAAGCAAGGCAAGCGGCGGCTTGTCCGTATCGTTCGGTTTGCATTCGTCGGTTGCGCATTTTAATACCTCTGTTTGCTGGTCCTTGCGGTCATTGTACTCCCTTTACCGTCAAAAGTCGATAGATAAAACAAAAATTTTAATCTTGTTAAAACTTGAAAAGTCGAACGGAAGATTATATAATATAGGTAAGTATTTTTTAAGCGGGAATGACAAAAATATGGATATGATTACTTATCTCAAAGATATAATAGATCTTTCTCCCTTTGTGGGTTCGGTGGCGGTGAGCGGCGTGCGGCGCAATCCGCTCAAAGTCGATGCCGCGCGTTTTTTGCCGCTGTTGGAGGGGAAGGCGGACAAGGCGGCGTACTTTGAGGACGGTTATCGCTTGCTTTCGGAAAAAGAGGGGATGGGCAATACGCCGCTGCATATGGCAGGCGGTTGCTATTTTCAAGAGCCCAGTGCTATGAGTGCCGTGACGGCGATGGACGTCAAAAACGGGGACAAGGTGCTTGACCTCTGCGCCGCACCGGGCAGTAAGGCCACGGCGCTGGCCGCACTCAATCCCGACGGCATCACGGTTGCCAACGAAATTCATCCCAAGCGTGCGCAGATTCTTGTGTCCAATATGGAGCGTATGGGCATCAGTAGTGCGCTCATTACCCACAGCGATGCCGAAGGGCTGGAGAGAGCATTCGGCAGTTATTTTGACAAAATATTGGTGGATGCACCCTGCAGCGGTGAGGGTATGTTTCGCAAATATCCCGAGATACTGAAGGACTGGACCGAGGAGCTTGTGACCTATTGCGCTCGGCGCAGTCGTGAGATATTGGAGTACGCCGCCGCAATGCTTCGTCCCGACGGACGGTTGGTCTATTCTACCTGTACCTTCAATGCTGAGGAAAACGAGAAAAACATACTTGATTTTTTGCAAAGTCACCCCGAATTTGAGGTGGTGGACAGCGGTATCAAGGGTGCGCACAGCGGTTTATACGGTCTTGAAAAGGCTGCACGCATCTTTCCCGATCAAAACGGAGAGGGACACTTCGTCTGTGCGCTGCACAAACGGGCAGATGCTCCCGAAAACAGTGTAAAGATAAGTTGCTTTACAGATTGCAAAGCCTTGCCGTCACTGCAAGAGATGCTGTCCTCTTGTGTGCAGATGCCGCTTGTCTTTTACGGTGGTCAGCGGCAGTATGTTTGTCGGGAGAGTGGACAAAACGTCTATCTGATTCCCTCTGATCTGCCCAATCCTCAAAAAGTTCACATCCTGCGTGCAGGTGTGCAGGCGGCACAACTGAAGGGCAAGACGTATGTACCTTGCCATCACCTCTACACCGCCACCCCCGTTGAGCGATTTACCTCGATACTCACGGTGGACGATGCGGCGGCAGGTGCCTTTTTCCGTGGGGAAACGTTGCCCTGCGACGGCAGAGGCTTTACCGCCGTGGTATGGAATGGACTTTGCCTTGGATTTGGCAAGGCGGTGGACGGAACACTTAAAAATTATTATCCCAAAGGACTGAGAATATGACTGCAGAACAAAAACAAAAGGATATGCTGGAAACGCCCATACATCGCCTGATTCCCAAACTGGCGGTGCCAACCATCATCAGTATGCTGGTTACTTCGTTTTATAATATGGCCGATACCTTTTTTGTTGGGCAGCTGGACGACCCGTCGGCAACGGCGGCGGTAGGCGTGGTCTTTTCCTATATGGCGGTGTTGCAGGCCATCGGCTTTATGTTCGGGCACGGTGCAGGCAACTTTATCTCCCGTTGTCTTGGTAAGGGCGAAACGGAAAGGGCCTCCTGTATGGCGGTGACCTCCTTTGTCAGCGCGCTGGCGACGGGAGCGTTGCTTGCGGTGCTGGGGCTGTGCTTTTTGGAGCCATTGTCGCGGTTTTTGGGCTCCACTGAAACCATACTGCCCTATACAAAGGATTATCTGCGCTTTATTCTCATCGCCTCGCCCTGGATGATGGCCTCCTTTGTGCTCAACAATCAACTGCGCTTTCAGGGCAGTGCCACCTATGCTATGGTGGGCATCGTCGCAGGTGCGGTCATCAATATAGGACTTGACCCCTTGCTGATGTTTGTGTTTGATATGGGGGTACAGGGTGCGGCGATCGCCACGGCGTTCAGCCAGCTGGTCAGCTTTTCCGTTTTGTGGATCGGCACCGGCCGAGGCGGCAATCTCAAAATGAAACTCCAAAATATCACCCTGCGCCTTTGGGTGTACGCAGAAATATTGCGCGGCGGTATTCCCAGTTTGTTTCGTCAGGGTCTTGCCAGTATCAGCGCCATTTGTCTTAACAAAGTGGCAGGCTCCCTCGGCGGAGATGCGGCGATTGCCGGTATGAGCATCGTCAGCCGCGTAATGATGTTTGCTAATTCCGCTATGATCGGCTTTGGTCAAGGATTACAGCCTGTCTGCGGCTTTAACTACGGTGCAGGTAAATACGACCGTGTGCGGCAGGGATTTTGGTTTTGTGTCAAGTGGGCGGCACTCTTTTTGACAGCTATCGGCATTGCGGGCGTTATCTTTGCACCCACCATCGTGTCGTGGTTCCAAAGTGACGAAACGGTGCGGCAGGTGGCAAAGTGGGCACTGAGATTCCAGTGCATTACCTTTGTGCTCAACAGCTGGATCGTGCCCTCCAATATGATGCTGCAGGCGGTCGGCAAGACGGTGGGGGCCAGCCTGCTGGCGGCCTCGAGAAACGGTATTCTCTTTTTGCCGCCCTTGTATATCCTGTCCTACTTTTTTGATATTACGGGAATGCAGTTGGCCCAGCCCATCGCCGACGTTTGTTCCTGCCTGCTGGCAATACCGCTGACATTCAAATTCTTTAAAGAGATAAAAATAAACAAGCAGCACTGAGCTGCTTGTTTTTTTATATATTGAGAATAAACAGTGTAAGACTGATGGCACTTAAAAAGATGATGCCCACGTTGCAAAAGGTGACCGTCTTACTTTGCAGGGGGATGCCGGGTCTGAAGCGAAAGCTCTTTCTCGTGCGGACTATCAAAACGATGCCCAGCACAAGCAGTGCGATCATTGCGCCGCTGTACAGTATGGAAAACAGCATACCCATCAGTCCCACGATCAGCGAAAGAGTGCTGCCCGCTGATAAGTCTTCGCTGATCGATAACACCCAAGGGCTGACGATGGAGCCCAGCAGATTGAACAGGCTGTGAAGAAAAATGGTGTAGCGCAGTTTGCCTGTGCGGCAATAGAGCAGTGCCAGTACCGCGCCGACGCCTGCTGCATAGAAAAATTGATAAAAGTTACCGTGCAAGGCAGCAAACAATACGGCAGAAAAGATAACAGCCACCTTTTCCCCGAAGGGATAAAGCAGGTCGATGAGTCCTTTGCGGAAAATGACCTCCTCCACAATGGGTCCTAAAATAACCACAAATACCAGCATGGGCAGGGGAGATGCGTAGTCGACCAGAGCGGCTATCGTATTGTCAGGCGCCCGACCCGTACACAGGGTGATGACAGTATTGACGATGTTGCCTAAAAAATTGCCGGCATACATAGCGGCAAAGCACACGGGCAGGCAGGAGAGCAATTTAAGCGGCGCAATGTTGCGACGGGGCGGCACGCCCACGGTGCGCATACGCATAAGAATGTAGGCATAGGGGGCAGCCAACAGATAGCCGGGCAGATACATCACGGAAAAATATACCCAGACGTTGCTCGTGACGTCAAACCATTGACTGCAGACAATGGGAATGCACCACTGCAGCGCAGCGGTCAGCACAAAATAGACACACAGGCTCAGCCCCAGGTGGGAAAACTGCTTTCGTTGCATTTTTTTGTAAAGTAAATGTTCCAGAAATATCCCTCCTTGTTATGAATATTATACATGATTTTTTCGTTTGTGCAAATAAATTCTTGCACAGATACAAATAATATGTTATACTTAAGGGCATCAATGTGATTGGAGTGATCCCAAGTGGAACTGATCGATATCAGAAAATTATTCGAAACCCCCGAAAAGTATTATGACAAAGAGGTGTCTGTCGGCGGCTGGATCCGCAATAACCGTGATTCCAAGTCCTTCGGCTTTATCACCCTGCACGACGGCACATATTTTAAGCCCCTGCAGGTGGTCTATCACGACACCCTTTCCAATTTTGACGAGATATGCCATCTCAACGTAGGCGCCGCCCTGATCTGCAAAGGCAACATCGTGGCCACCCCTGAGCAAAAGCAGCCCTTTGAGATGCAGGTGACCGCCATAGAGGTGGAGGGCGCTTCTTCGCCCGATTATCCTCTGCAGCCCAAGCGCCATACGATGGAATTTTTGCGCACCATTCCGCATCTCAGACCCCGCACCAATACCTTCCAGGCGGTATTCCGTGTGAGAAGTCTGATCGCTCACGCCATTCATTGCTTCTTCCAGGAGAGAGGCTTTGTTTACGTGCACACCCCCCTCATCACAGGCTCTGACTGTGAGGGCGCAGGTGAGATGTTCCGCGTTACCACGATGGATATGGACAACCTGCCTCGTACCGAGGAGGGCAAGGTAGATTACAGCGAGGACTTTTTCGGCAAGGAAACCCATTTGACCGTCAGCGGTCAGCTCAACGGCGAAACCTATGCTATGGCCTTTAAGAACATCTATACCTTCGGCCCCACCTTCCGTGCGGAAAATTCCAACACTACCCGTCACGCCGCAGAGTTCTGGATGATCGAGCCTGAGATGGCTTTTGCCGATCTTAAGGATGATATGGACACCGCCGAGGCGATGATCAAATACGTAATTGCTTATGTTCTGGAGCACGCTCCCGAAGAAATGGCGTTCTTTAACCAGTTTGTGGACAAGGGTCTGCTGGAGCGATTGGACAACGTTCTGCACTCCGAGTTTGGCCACGTGACCTATACCGAGGCCATTGAGATTCTTGAAAAGCATAACGATAAGTTTGACTTTAAGGTATACTGGGGCTGTGATCTGCAGACCGAACACGAGAGATATCTCACCGAGCAGATCTTTAAGAAACCCGTATTCGTTACCGATTATCCCAAGGAGATCAAAGCTTTCTATATGAAGCTCAATCCCGACGGCAAGACCGTTGCCGCTATGGACTGTCTGGTACCCGGCATCGGCGAGATCATCGGCGGCTCTCAGAGAGAGGACGATTATGCGCTTCTCCGGTCCCGTATCAAAGAGCTTGGTCTTGATCCTGCTCAGTATGATTTCTATCTTGACCTTCGCAAGTACGGCACCGCCCGTCACGCCGGCTTCGGTCTGGGCTTTGAGCGCTGTGTCATGTACCTTACCGGCATTTCCAACATCAGAGATGTAACGCCCTTCCCCCGCACCGTCAACAACTGCGAGTTGTAAAATCGGGACATATTCCGCCGTCGCTTCGGCTTGCGTACACATAGTACGCGACGCCTCACTCCGACGAAATCTGTCTCCGATTACAAGCACGCATAATTCCGTTGCTACTGCAGCTTGCGTACACATAGTACGCGACGCCTCACTCCGACGAAATCTGCCTCCGATTACAAGCACGCATAATTCCGTTGCTACTGCAGCTTGCGTACACATAGTACGCGACGCCTCACTTTGACGAGAAGAGAGGACATCAGATGTTCGTTGAGATCGGTCAAGGCAATATGAATTGGCCGCTCATTCTGGAAGCTGCTGAAAAGGCCGGTGTTAAGTATTATGTCGTAGAGCAGGATACCGGTGACACTCTGGAGAGTATGAAAATCAGTGCTGACTATCTTAAGACTCTGGTAAAGTAACGCCAAAGGTCAATAAAATATTTTTCACCAACAAAAAATACCATATTTCAAACGAAATATGGTATTTTTTCTTTTGTAAAATTTTATTTTGTGGGGGAAATGTAATCGCAGTAGGTCATAATCGCTCTGTGATCGCTGGCGTAGCCTGCCAAGGGCAAGCGCCGCGGTGTGCGTAGTTTACAAATATGGTCTTATTCTTTTTTACAAAAATCATTAATTATTGCCTTACAGGAACGGGACATTTCAATGCTGAAATCTGAATTCCATTTGCGTTTACAGAATTTGACGATCCAGTCGGCAAAGGCGGATTCGTCCAATTCCTGCCGCTTTTTGAGCATTTGGGCCATATTTTTGGTGGGGTCGTAGGCGTTGGTATGTACCACGTCCTCCACGGCAAAGCGAGGGGGCTTGGGGCGGCTCTTTTGCTGGTCGGTGGGGTGACCGATGACCAGCATCGCCGTGGGCACTACGTAGTCGGGCAGTCCCAGCAATTCTTTGTGCAGTTCATAGTTTTCGGTGATGTCGCCGATATAGCAGGAGCCAAGTCCCATGCTCTCGGCGGCAACCACGGTATTTTGCGCCGCAATCAGCGTGTCCGCTTGCGCCAAAAGCAGATCGCCTGCCGAAGGCTTGCGCACCGTGTCGTTGTATCGGCAGAATACGTCGTACCAACGCTTGTAATCGGCGCAAAAAACCAGCACCACGGGCGCTGTGGCGATAAAGGGCTGGTGGTCGCAGGTTTCGGACAGACGGGTCTTGAGTGCGGGGTCGGTGATGTCAAGAATGGTGTACAGTGTCATATTGCCTGCCGTCGGCGCCTGCAGAGCGGCCTCAAAGAGCGCTCTTTTTTGATCGGGGCTGACCGTCTCGGCGGTAAAGGCGCGCACTGATTTTCGGGAGTGAAGTTCGGAGAGTGTGGCGTTCATATGTGCTTCCGTTATCATAATGATAAAGTCTGCCCTGCAGGGATACAGAGAATATCCGTCTTATTCTTTTCTACCCACACATCTATTGCGGTGGGGTTGTAAAAGAGCGTTTCGTCATAGGAAATCTGCAGCTGCCGCTGGGCGGTCATATAGTTATAAATATCCATATTGGTAGCGTACCATATTTTGTCATTGTTTGCAAGCGAGCAGACGATCTCTTCCATCATCTGCCAATCTTCCTCGGTTTTCAGTTCGTGGCTGTGTCCCCAGATATAAAACAGAGGGTTTCTCCATTGATTGTCAAGATTCTGTAAAAATTCGGGGATAAGCGACAGCGCATCGTTGTGATGGCAGGTGGGGTGCCATTCCAGAAAACACTCGGGCAGAGCAAAGGTTTCGGTCGATTTGGTCGTGCGGCTGTAAACGATACCGCAGGCGGCAAGGGTGGAGATGACTTCTTCATTATAGGAGCCGCTGGGGTAGGACATACCTATGATGGGCATACCGAACAGACCTTCCAGTATTCTGCGGTCCTCTACGGTCTCCTGCACCAGAGAAGCAGGGGGCATTCTGGAGGGCCAGCCGTGGAGCAGGGTATGGCAGGAAACCTCGTGTCCTTTGTATCTGTCGCGAAATGCCGACAGTTCTTCCTCGCTCTTGCCAAAAAGCTTTTTGCCGTTGATGTGGAAGGTACCTTTGACACCGTATTTATCAAAGATTTCGATCAGTCGTGCATCTTTTGAAGAACCGTCGTCGTAACTGAAGGTGACGATCCGTTTTTTTCCACCGGGATAAACGTGATATTCTATCATATTGCAACCCTTTTGATTTAAAGTTCGATCAGAACGACCTGATTTTTGGCGATCTTGGTTACGGCAGGTGACCATGAGAGAAGTCTGGGCTGGTCGATGACGGAGTAACGTGCACCACTGAGGTCAACACCGTCGATATTCAGCTCCAACTCATTCTTGGTAACGTTGGAGATCAGTATGGCGGTTTTGATGCCGTTAGAGGCCGCTACAACGTGGAGGTTTTTGGTATCGCTTTCGGAGAATACCTCATCTCCCAGCTGATAGAGGTGATTGAAGGCAACGGCGGAATAGTAAGCGTGCCAGGGCTCGAAGGTGTAGGGATTGAAAAAGCCGCCGTATGCGTCGCCGCCCATACGTGCATCGTAGAAGGCGAGTACGTCCAGCGGAGCCTTCTGCATACCGAGCATCATAGCGGTGACCTCTGCACTGTGATGTGCCGTGCCGCGCTCGCGGTGGAAGGGGTTCCATTCATTGAGATGGTTCTCAGTGTTGGTAAAGCCGTAGCTGTCCAGCTGCTCTCTTACCCAATGGGCAACCTGCACCGCTTTCTCGGTTTCGCTGTAGCTGTGCCAGGAGAAGAAGTCAAGAGGCGCGTCGCTCTTTTGGATATATTCCATAAAGCCGTGGAAGAACTCGACGTAGTAATGTCTGCGGCGGATGTACGGAATGGAAGTGTCGGTGTATTTCTCGGGCCAGACAGCGGCATGGAAGTTGATGGCTGCATAGCCGCCGACCTTGATGCGGTCGCCAAACACCTTTTTCAGATGCTTTGCACTGACGTCATACAGCTCGTAATACTGCTCCTTGGTGCCGTTCCACATCTGGGAAACACGCAGGCCGTCATCGGGCTCATTCCAGATCTCCCAATATTTAATGTCATAGTGGTATCCGTCGGCCCAGCCGTCGATGTAATGGGCAATGATATGCTCACAGATGCAGGCCCACTTATAGGGATCCTTGGGAGGATCGAGGCGGTATGACTTTATCATAGCATTGTTCTCGATGGTGACACCGAGTCTGTAATAGGGTTCAATTCCTGCCTTCACGAGTGCCTCGATCAGCGCATCGGTAAAGACAAAGTCGTAAGAGGCGGGATCGTTTACATCCGCATCAAAATCTCGGAAGATATTGGGGATATCCACAAATATGTTTGAAGCGTACGAGCCGGCAACATCGTGCAGACGGGAGTAAGGGATACCGGCCTCGGCCAGGTAGTGTAGATTGTCGAACATACTCAGCTCCAGCCCTTCGATGGGGGGCTGTCCGACTGCGTGCATGGGCTTGATCTTGCCGACCTTTTGGGTGAGGTCAATTTTAATGTTGGCCATGGTTGTTCCTCCTATTATGTTATGTTTCTTTTATTATAGCCGCATACAGGTGTGCTGTCAACGGAAAAACCGCCTGATTGACAATTGTTTCAAATAATTATATAATGCTTTAGAGAAAGGAGTGTCGGTATGAAGATCAGCGTTTTGGATGCAGGAACATTGGGTGCAGATGTAGATCTGTCCCCCTTTTATGCGTTGGGTGAGGTAGAGTTGTTTGAAACAACACCGCCCGAAATGGTAGCGGAGCGCATCCGTGAAAGTGATGTGATCTGTATCAACAAAATAAAACTGAATGAGAGCAACCTTGCCCACAGCGCCGCAAGGATCATCTGTGTGGCGGCGACGGGTTATGATAATATCGATACTGCATATTGTAAAGAGAGGGGCATTGCGGTATGCAATGTGCCGGGCTATTCCACCCATTCGGTGGCACAGCTTACGGTGGCGATGGCCCTCAGCCTTGTTAACTGTCTGCCGCAGTACAGAGAATACGTACATTCCGGAAAGTACAGCCGCAGTGGTGTGGCCAACTGTTTGGTGCCCGTGTGGCACGAGCTTTACGGTCAGACCTGGGGCATCGTGGGCGGCGGCAATATCGGCGGTCAGGTGGCCCGTGTGGCCGAGGCTTTCGGCTGTAAGGTACTGGTCTGCCGCAGAAAGACCGACCCTCATTTTGAAACGGTGGACATCGATACCTTGTGTGAGCGGGCGGATATTATTTCACTGCACGTGCCGCTCAGCGACGAAACACGAGGTATGATTGATGCAGGGTGCATTGCCAAAATGAAAAAAGGCGCAATCGTCATCAACGTGGCAAGAGGTGCGGTCACCGATGAAGCCGCTCTGGCAGATGCCATTGAAAACGGACATCTGGGCGGCATCGGCATTGACGTGTTTTCGGCCGAGCCTTTGCCTGCAGAGCATCCCTATCACCGCATTATGGATCGGGACAATGTCTGCCTTACGCCCCATACCGCTTGGGGTTCGCTGGAGGCAAGAAACCGTGTCATCCGTGAAATGGCGGAAAATATTGACAGCTATTATGCAGGAAAGCAAAGAAATCGGGTGGAATTATGAGCCGTTCTCCTCTAAAGCACCTGTATTTTGAAAGAAGTATAGCAAATATGCGGTAATTTGTAAAGTGGCACCGCGGACAAGAAGAAAGGAGCGGCGTGTCATAAAAGCACTAAAAAAGTAAGTTTTTGTCGTCATCTTTACTTTTTTGCCCGTTTCCCTTGACAAACGCTTCATTTTGGGATATACTATATAGGCAATCAAAAGTTGCCCATATCGCGGAGTAGAGCAGTTGGTAGCTCGTCGGGCTCATAACCCGAAGGTCGTTGGTTCAAGTCCTTCCTCCGCAACCAAAAAACCTCCATACACCATTCGGTGTATGGAGGTTTTTCTTGTTATGCAGAAAAGATCTTATATCTACGACCTGAGGGTTATGAGCCCGCAGGGCGAATAACTTGCCGCGACGCCGAGCGCTCGCAGTGCGAGATGCAGCGAGGCGGTTAGCGTCGCCGCAACACAGAAAATATCGAGCAGCGTAAGTCTGCGATGAAATTTCTGATGTTGCAAGGGAAAGGTCGTTGGTTCAAGTCCTTCCTCCGCAACCAAAAAATCCTGAATGCGAAAGCGTTCAGGATTTTTACTTTTTACCTCTTACTTCTTCACTCTTACCTAAATTTGCATTCAGGATTTTTTGGGAAGTAATAAGTAATAGGTAAGAAGTAAGAAGTTTTTTGCAAGGCTTTGCCTTGCTCTTTTTGTTTTATAGTGATATAATGGAGCCAAGAAAGGCGGTAATATTATGGCAGATAGTCCGTTAATTATAAAATCTAAGGAATTTGCTTTACAGATAATTAAGGTTTGCAATTATGTAAAACAAACGAAAAGGGAAAGCGTGCTAACGAATCAACTTATTCGTAGTGGCACAAGTGTTGGCGCCAATATTCGAGAAGCATTTTACGGTCATGGTACTGCCGATTTTATCGCTAAACTTCATATTGCACTAAAAGAATGTTCTGAAAGCGAATATTGGTTGGAACTTTTAATTGAGAGTGGCTACTATGCCGATAATGATATTTTAGAAAAATGTATTGAAGTTAAAAAACTGCTGATTACTTCTATAAATACTGCTAAAAGCAAATTGAACAAATAACCCAAGGCGGTGATGATATGAAATACACAGAGGGACGGTTCTCTTGTGTTATCTGAATTTTCTCACAATGTTAACAACACAACAGAACCGTCCCCTTGTGTTCGGGGAGGACTTGAACTAAAATATATTGCTTAAAATACCTCATTATGTTAAAATATATTATAAAGGAGGAGATTTAAATGAGAAATCTAACAATCAAAAGAGAAAAAAGTTTTGTGGGTAGTCTTGCAAAAATGAAAGTTTATATAGAAGACCCCACTTCAAACGAGATGCGCATAAACGATATTCCCTGTCGTAAAATTGGCGATTTGAAAAACGGAGAAGAAAAAAACTTTCAAATTGATGAACAAGAGGTAAAGGTATACGTAATTGCGGATAAGTTAAGTAAAAACTACTGCAATGAATTTTATCAACTCTCCGCAGGTCAAGAAGATATTTTTCTTTCCGGCAAAAACAAGTTCAACCCTGCCAATGGAAATGCATTTCGTTTTGATAACAACGAAAGCGAAGAAACTATTGCAAGCCGCAAGCGTGGCGCACGAAAAGGTTTATTAATTTTAATAGTAGCTGCTATTGTAGGTGCTATTGTAGGTGCTGTCGTCGGTTATTCGATTACTTCTAATCTTTTTTCAAATAAGACACCGGATCCGAAAGATTTTTCTTCAAATGGAATGACCATAACATTAACTGATGAGTTTGTAAAAACTGATGTTGAGAATTATACCGTTGCATACGATTCAAAAAATGTAGCTGTATTTGCATTGAAAGAAGCATTTGTATTAGCTGATGGTTTTCAAGATTATACTTTAGAACAATATGGTGATTTAGTATTACAAAATAATAAACTTTCTTCATCTAAAATAGAAGATATGGAAGGGTTAACTGGGTTCGAATATGAATTCACAAATCCCGACACAAAGGATACATATAAATACTTTTCGTTTGTTTATAAATCAAACGATGCGTTTTGGTTAGTGCAGTTTGCTACCCTAACAGAAAATGTTGATGAGTACAGTTCTAAAATTATTGAATGGGCAAAAACTATTTCTTTTGAATAATTGATATCTAAATCGGTGCAACTTGC
>JAFZEA010000021.1 GCA_017560905.1 Clostridia bacterium | reverse complement strand
CGATACTGGAGTGACCCCCTTTTTGAATTTTTGCAAAAAAGTTTTTATTTTTCTATAAATCTTTTGATAGCGCCAAGCGTTGTGTCGGAAATGTCGTGCTCCATTTTGCAGGCATCGGCGGCGGCCGTGTCGGCGTCAACACCCAGCTTGATCAGCAGGGCGGTGAGTGCCGTGTGGCGCTCGTATATTTTCTCTGCAATTTCATAACCGATGTCGGTCAGGCAGATGTTGCCGTCGGGGGATACCGTGATGAATCCGCCTTTTTTGAGCAGGCCGATGGCGCGGCTGATACTGGGCTTGGAAAAACCCATATATTCGCTGATGTCTACAGACCGTACACGGGGTTGCTTGCGAGAGAGTACCCAGATGGTTTCCAGATACATTTCACCGGATTCGAGTAAATGCATGAAAAATCTTCCTTTACATATAGTACAATAATCATAGCACACGACAAAAACTTTTGCAAGTGTGTGCCGCAAAACAAAAAAGTAAAAAAAACTATTGACAAATATTGGAGAATGTGTATAATGGTTTTAAAAAGGTTAGCATATGCTAACTATATAATTTTGACTAACAGTTAGCACATGCTAACAACGAGGAGGCCGGTATGTTTACACTGGGAGATGCAAAGGTCGGGCAAACCGTCAAGGTCATCAAGTTGCACGGTGAGGGCGCCATTCGCCGCCGTATTATGGATATGGGAATTACCAAAGGCGTGGAGATTTACATTCGTAAGGTGGCGCCTCTGGGCGATCCTTTTGAACTGTATGTTCGGGGATATGAGCTTTCTCTTCGCAAGGAAGATGCCAAGCTGATCGAAGTAGAAAAAATGTAGGGAGAGGCAAAATGAGTATTTGTATTGCACTGGCCGGTAACCCCAACAGCGGCAAGACCACGCTGTTTAATCTGTTGACCGGTTCCAATCAGTACGTCGGCAACTGGCCCGGCGTAACGGTAGAAAAGAAAGAGGGCAAGCTGAAAAAAGATGCGGATGTCATCATCACTGACCTGCCCGGTATTTATTCGCTTTCCCCTTATACTTTGGAGGAAGTGGTGGCGAGAAATTATCTGGTCGATGAGCGCCCCGACGCCATTCTTAATATCGTGGACGGCACCAATCTGGAGAGAAATCTTTATCTGACGACTCAGCTCATCGAACTGGGCATACCCGTGGTCATCGCCATCAATATGATGGACGTTGTCAGAAGAAGAGGCGACCAGATCAATATCGAGGCGCTTTCACGCAGAATGGGTTGTCCCGTAGTGGAGATCTCTGCTGTCAAAGGGGAGGGTGCCGAGGAGGCTGCCGATGTGGCCATTGCCGCCGCTAAGGCAGGACCCAACATCCCGGGTCATATTTTCTCCGGCGAAGTGGAGCACGCCATAGCGCATATCGAGGAGGCCGCCACCGGTATTCACGATATGCCCGATGAACAGCAAAGATGGTATGCCGTCAAAATATTTGAACGGGATGCCAGAGTGCTGGAAACGCTGGCGTTGGATGAAACCGTTCTGAAGCATATTGAAAAAGATATTCGTCACGTAGAAGAGCATATGGATGATGATGCCGAGGCCATTATCATCAATGAGAGATATGATTATATCGTCGGCTTGATGCGCTCGGTTTTGAAAAAAAGGCACGCCGGCAAGCTCACCCCATCGGACAAGATCGACAAGATCGTCACCAACCGTATTTTGGCTCTGCCGATCTTTGCCGTCATTATGTGGTTGGTGTATACCATTTCTATCGGTACCGTGGGCGACTGGACCGTCGTGTTTATGAATGAGGGACTGTTTGGCTCTTTTGCTGAGTGTGCTCAGGCAGGGGATCTGCCCGCATTTATGGCAAGCTGGCCCAGTGTGCCGGAACTGTTTGATGCCTTTTTGCTGGGCGCAAACGGCGAGCCGGTGATTGCTGAATGGCTGTATACACTTATTCAGGACGGTATTCTGGGCGGCGTGGGTGCCGTGCTGGGCTTTGTGCCGCAGATGCTGATACTGTTTTTGATGCTCTCACTGCTTGAGGACTGCGGTTATATGTCCCGTATCGCCTTTATTATGGATCGTCTGTTCAGAAAGTTCGGTCTGTCGGGCAAAAGCTTTATTCCGTTACTGGTGGCCTGCGGCTGTGGTGTTCCCGGTGTTATGGCCAGCCGTACCATCGAGCAGGACCGTGACAGAAAGATGACCATTATGACCACCTGCTTTATCCCGTGCGGCGCTAAGATGCCCATTGTCGGTTTTGTCGCAGGCGCACTCTTCGGCGGCAGTGCCATGGTTGCCACCGCCTCTTACTTTGTGGGTGTGGGCGCAGTCATCGTCAGCGGTATTATTCTTAAGAAAACAAAGGCGTTTGCAGGTGATCCCGCTCCGTTTGTTATGGAGTTGCCGGCATATCATCTGCCTGTACCCGTTAATGTATTGAGAGCGACGTGGGAGCGTGGTTGGTCCTTTATCAAAAAGGCAGGAACCGTCATACTGGCGGCCAGTGTGATCATTTGGATTCTGAACTCTCTGTCCTTTGACGGCGGCTTGCACTACATAACCGCACAAAACGGCGGCGCCTCTATACTGGAGGTTGTCGGAAGTGGGCTGTCCTATCTGTTTATTCCGTTGGGCTTTGGCTCTTGGGAGCCTGCCGTGGCCACCATTCTGGGTCTGCTGGCCAAAGAAGAAGTCGTGGGTGTATTCGGTACGCTGTCCTCCATGGCGGAAACGTTTGGTGAGTCGGCAATGGGTATGGCAGAAGAGGGCAGTACCGCACTGGCTTCACTCGGCGCTGAATTTTTCGGCGGCAGACTGTCTGCCTTCAGTTTTCTTGTTTTCAATCTGTTGTGTGCTCCCTGCTTTGCGGCAATGGGCGCTATCCGAAGAGAGATGAACAACGCCAAGTGGACGGCCTTTGCCATCGGATATATGTGCGTATTTGCCTATGCGATTTCGCTGATCGTGTATAATATCGGCTCGCTGATCGCTCACGGTACCTTTACCGTATGGACGGTAGCGGCATTTGCCGTGCTGATCGTTCTGGTGTATCTGTTGGTACGAGATAATCGCCATGCCGATTACAAGTCGGCCGCCAAAAATAACAAATAAAGGAAAAGGATATGAATCTTCCCACAATTATTACAGCAACCGTGATATTCGGTATCGTGGCGGCAATCATTATCGTCGGTATCCGTAACCGAAAAAAAGGAAAATCTTCCTGCGGATGCGGATGTTCGGGCTGTGCTTTGTCCGGTACCTGCCACAGCAAAAAGTAGATAAAAAAATGATCCGCAGCCTGTGGGCTGCGGATCATTTTTAGCGTGTCAAAAAAGGAAGTTGTATTTCGTCGATGCGGTCTCGTCGACGTACGTGGGTACGTTAGAGAACGCATCGGCAGAAGACAGAGAAAAGCCTTGCAGAGCAAGGCTTCCCAAAATACAATCTTCGTTATGAATAGATTTTGGAAGGAACTACGGTTGTGTGTTTAGTACAAACCGGTTTTCTTTGTTTTGTTATTTCTCTGTAGTAAAACGAATTTTTTGACACGCTCTTGGCTTATTTGATGGGGTCGATGTGCCAGATGTTGTCGGCGTATTCCTTGATCGCGCGGTCGGAAGCGAAGAAGCCGGCCTTGGCAATATTGACAAGGCTCATACTGCCCCAACGGTTCTTATCTGCGTAGGCGGAGGTCAGATCCTTCTGCGCCTGCTTGTAGGAGGCAAAGTCCTTGAGTACCATATAGGGATCACTGCCGAGCAGATACTGCACGATGTTCTCAAACTTGTTGCCGCCGATCTCGCCGGAGGAGATGCCGTCCAGCAGTTCACGGATGCCGTCGTCGGCCTGATAGATGCCACGGGGATAGTAGCCTGCGGTACGCTGTGCCTCGACTTCGGGGGTGGTCATACCGAACAGGAAGATGTTGTCCTTACCCACACGCTCGCTGATCTCAACGTTGGCGCCGTCCAGCGTACCGATGGTGACAGCACCGTTGATCATAAACTTCATATTACCGGTACCGCTGGCCTCCTTACCTGCCAGAGAGATCTGCTCACTGGCTTCGGCGGCGGGCATCAGCATTTCGGCGATGGAAACCTTATAGTCGGCGAGGAATACCACTTTGAGATACTTACCGACAACGGGATCGTTGTTGATGAGATTGCCCAGCGCACAGATAAAGCGGATGATCTCCTTGGCCATAAAATAGCCGGCAGAAGCCTTGGCACCGAAGATAAAGGTCTGGGGCTGAATGACCTCACCCTTATACTTCACGCGGCGATACAGATCGTAGATGTGCAGGGCGTTGAGCAGCTGTCTTTTGTACTCGTGCAGACGCTTGGCCTGTACGTCAAACAGCGAAGCGGGATCGACGTTGATACCGTTCTTGGTGCGGATATATTCGGCAAGACGCTGTTTGTTTTGCAGCTTGATCTCTTCCAGACGGGCGTAAATGGTGGCATCATCCTTGTATTTAAGGAAATCCTCCAGCTTGGCGCCGTCTGTTTTAAAGCCGTCACCGATCAGCTCGGTGAGCAGCTCTGTCAAAGCAGGGTTGGACTGGCACAGCCAACGACGGTGAACGATACCGTTGGTAACGTTGGTGAGCTTGCCGGGGAAAATATCGTTGTAATCGGAGAACAGATCTCTCTTAAGAATGTCCGAGTGCAGTCCCGAAACGCCGTTGACACTGTAGCAGCAAGCTACGCAGAGATTGGCCATATGAACCATACCGCCGGACAGAACGGCGATTTTGTCAATGATGTTTCTCTTGTCGGGGTGGTTTTGGTAAACGCCCTCGCAGAAGCGCTTGTTGATCTCCTTGATGATGCTGAAGATACGGGGCAGGCGGGCAGAGAAGAGATCGATGCTCCATACCTCCAGAGCCTCGCTCATAACGGTGTGATTGGTGTAGGCCAGTGTTTTGGTGGTGATGTCCCACGCCTTATCCCAGGTGTAGTTGTAATCATCCATCAGAATGCGCATCAACTCGGGTACGCAGAGAGAGGGATGCGTGTCGTTGATGTGAATGACGTTTTTGTCTGCCAGATTATCCAGTGTCTTATACTTGGCAAAGTGATTTTGCACGATGTTTTTCAGAGAAGCGCTGACAAAGAAATATTGCTGGCGCAGTCTGAGGTTTTTGCCCTCGAGGTGATCATCGGCGGGATAGAGTACCTTGGAAATGGCCTCAGCCTTGGCGGCGGACTCTACACTCTTGAGATAGTCGCCGCGGGAGAAGGAACCCATATCAAATTCGTTGGAACTCTTGGCGCCCCACAGGCGCAGAACACCTACGTTGTCGGTGCCATATCCTGAAATGAGCAAGTCATAGGGAATGGCACGAACCTTGTCATAATTTTTGTGTACGGTTTTGAGTCCGTCCTTGCTCCAGATTTCCTCGATCTCGCCGTCAAAGAAGACCTCCTGCGCCTCGTCGGGACGGGGTAGCAGCCAGGCGCCGCCCATCTCCAGCCAGTTGTCGGGGAATTCCATTTGCCAGCCGTCCAGAATGACTTGCTTGAAGATACCGAACTCATAGCGGATGGAAAATCCTGTGGCGGCATAATCCTGCGCAGCCAGAGAATCAAGATAGCAGGCGGCCAGTCGGCCGAGACCGCCGTTGCCCAGTCCTGCATCGGGTTCCATCTCGTAGAGAACGTTCAGATTTTTGCCGTTGTCGGCAACGATATTCTTCATATCCTCTTCCAGACCCAGATTGTAGAGATTGTTTTTAAGGGAGCGGCCTACCAAAAACTCCATAGACATATAGTAGACTTGCTTTGCGTCCTGCTCGTCGATGCGAGCGACGGTTTCTGCTCGCTTTTGCTGCAGAATATCACGTACCACACCGATGACAGCCTGATACATCTGGCGGTCGTTGGCGTCTTTGACGGAAACGGAAAACTCTTGTTTAACACGCTTCTCGATCAGTGCGGAAAGTTCTTGTTTACTGATAACCATTCTGTATTCTCCTTAAATTCTTTTATGGTTATTTTGCCCAACGGGCAAAAAATATTGGTATACGTATAGATACACCTTATAAGTATACCAATATAATACAGGTTTAGCAAGAAAAAATTAAATATTATTGTAAAGATTTATATATTTCTGTGCGCTGACCGCCCAGGAGTAGTCGCCTGCCATAGCGTTGGCTTTGGCCTTGGAATAGGCGCTCTTGTTTTTGAACAGTGCCACGCCTCGACGAATGGCATCCATCATATCGCCGCTGTTGTAGGACTGGAAGGTGATGCCCCGACCCTCGCCCGTGGTGGGATTGAAGGGATAGACGGTATCTTTCAGACCGCCCACGGCATTGACGATGGGCAGTGTACCGTAACGCATGGCGATCATCTGCGCCAGACCGCAGGGCTCGAATTTGGAGGGCATCAGAAACAGATCGGCACCTGCATAGATGCGCTGTGCGAGCTTTGCATCAAAGTTGATGATGCAGCGTACCTTGTCGGGATACTGCGCCTGGATGTCACGGAAATACTGCTCGTACTCGTAGTCGCCCGTGCCGAGCAGTACGAACTGTACGTCCTCTTTGATAATGTTGTTAAATTCCTGACGTACCAGATCCAGACCCTTTTGCAGAGTCAGACGGGTGACCATACCGATCAGTGCTTTTTGGTTGTCTGTCGGCAGACCCAGCTCCTCTTGCAGCGCCTTTTTGTTGCGGAACTTCTGCGCTCTGCTCTCAAAAGAATAGTGATAGGGGAGCGCAGGGTCGGTCTGGGGATCGAAGGCTACGGTATCAATACCGTTCAAGATGCCGCTGAGCTTGTACTTTCTGGCGGACAAAATGTGGTGCAGACCGTAGGAATAGTAGGGGTTAAGAATCTCGTCGGCATAGCTTTCGGATACGGTGGTGACGGCGTTGGCACATTCGATGGCGCCTTTCATCAGGTTGAGACAACCACCATAATAGAGCAAGGGTCTTTCTCTCTCGCCCATGCCGAATACGTCACCTAAAATATAGGAGTCGTATTTGCCTTGAAATTCAATGTTGTGAATGGTAAATACCGTTTTGATATCCCGATAGCCCGACCAGTTTCTTGCTTCGGTGTCCAGCAATACGGGGATGAGTGCGGTGTGCCAGTCGTTGCAGTGGAGTACGTCGGGGATAAAATCAATTTCACCCAGTGCGCTCAGCACAGCGCGGCAAAAATAGGCAAAGCGTTCACCGTCGTCGTTTTCGCCGTATATGGCGTAACGCTTGAAATAATATTCGTTGTCGATGAAATAATAGGTGACGGCACCGACCTGACAGGAAAACAGACCGCAGTGCTGTTTTCTCCAGGCGTTTTGTACCATGATGGAGCGTATATACACCATCTTCTCCCGCCAGGCGGCAGGAATCTGGGAGTACAGCGGCAAAATAACGCGGCAGTCCACCCCTGCCTCACAGAGGGCACGGGGCAGGGCGCCTGCTACATCGCCAAGTCCTCCCGACTTGATAAACGGGGCGGCCTCGCCGGTGACAAAAAGTACTTTTTTCATACCTTGGCTCCTTTTCTGAGTACGTAAGGATAGGCAGGAGAGCCGATGAGCTCTGCGCCGTCGCTGACGACAACGTGTTTGTCGCAGATGACGTTTTTGAGGACGGCGTTTTTACCGATGACGGCACCCTGCATAATGACGCAGTTCTCGATCACAGCACCCTCACCGATACTGACTTTACGGAAAATCACGCTGTCGGAAACGTTGCCGCTGATCTCGCAACCGTCAGCCAGCAGCGTGTTGCAGATAGAGGGGTCTTCGGTGTATTGGGTGGGGACGGTGTCGTGAATGTGGGTGATGATGGGGCGCTTGGCGTTAAAGAGATCCTCTCTGACGTCGGCATCCAGCATATCCAGATTGCACTTGAAGTACTGGGCTACGGTGTCCAGCATGGCGGCATAGCCCTTGTGAATATAGCCTAAGATGTGCAGGCTGTCCATATGGCGGACGACCAGATCACGGTTGAGGTCACGCCAGCCGTGAACGTTGGCCTTTTCAATAAAGGAAATGAGAAAATCCTTACGCATACAGTAGCAGTTGAGGCAGACCATATATTTGCCCTTGTCATTGCTGAAGCGAACTTCTGTCAGCAGACCGTCCTCACCGAAGGTGGGGGCCATGCAGTGCTCACCGGGATTTTCTACCTCGGCGCATACCAGTGTGATATCGGCTTCGCTTTCAATGTGGCGGGTCAATATATCCTTGATATCCAGATTGGCCACCATATTGCCCTGACCGATGATAACGTATTCTTTATCAACGTCTTTGATATAACCGGCGATGGTTCTCAGCGCATCCAGCTTGCCTGCGGTGGCGGTGGGTACGGCTGTTTCGCCTCTGGAATAGGGGGAGAGCACGGTCAGACCGCCCTTTTTGCGGTCCAGATCCCAGTTTTTACCGCCGTCCAGGTGGTCTACGAGAGAAGCATAGTTTTGCTTGGTGAGAAGCCCCACGGTATAGATGTCTGCATTGACCAGTGATGAGAGAATAAAGTCAATGCCACGGAAACGACAGCCTACGGGCAGGCTGGCACCGCTACGATAACGGGTGAGCTCGTGGGTGGAGTTTTGAGAATAACTGTCTGAAAAGATAATTCCGAATGCGTTCATTATTGTTCTCCTCCTGCAGGTGCAATCATTTCGTTGGGCTTGACCACTTGTCCGGCCTTGACCACTGCGCCCTGACCGATGACGGCAATACCCCATTTTTCTTCACCTTTATAGGTTTCGGGATCGGCACCGATGACGGCACCGTCCTCGATGACGGCATCATCGGCAATAATGGCATAGCGGATATCGCAGTTTTTGCCGATCTTAACGTTGTGCATAATGACGGCACTGCTTGCGGAGGAATTTTCTCCCAACTCTACGCCGCTGAACAGTACACTGTACCAGATGCTGCCCTTAATGGTGCAGCCCTCGGCCACCATACTCTCTCTGATCTTGCATCCTGTGCCTACATAGGAGGGGCGGATCGCCCAGTGACGGGAATAGATCTTCCATTTGGGGTCGGAAAGGTTGAGCGGAATGTTCGGGTTGAGCAGGTCCATATTGGCTTCCCAATAACTGTCGATGGTGCCGACGTCTTTCCAGTATCCGTCAAAGGGCCAGACCACCATCTTTTCTCCTGCGGCCAGCATTGCGGGCAGGATGTCCTTGCCGAAGTCGTTGGAGGAGCCTTCCTTGCCTTCGTCCTCGCAGAGATACTTGCGCAACTTGCTGTAGGTAAAGATATAGATGCCCATAGAAGCGTTGGTGGACTTGGGATGGGCGGGCTTTTCCTCAAATTCATAGATAACGTTGTTCTCGTCGGCGTTCATAATGCCGAAACGGCTGGCTTCCTCCAGCGGAACGTTGAGCGCGGCGATGGTGGCATCTGCTCCTTTTTCTTTATGGTACTGGAGCATTTTGTTGTAGTCCATCTTGTAGATATGGTCGCCGGACAGGATGAGAACGTATTCGGGATCGTATTGATCAATAAAGGGAATGTTCTGGTAGATCGCATTGGCCGTTCCCTTGAACCAGTCACTGCCGCTGGCGGTGGCATAGGGGGAAAGTATGTGTACGCCTCCGTTCATTCTGTCGAGATCCCAGGGGGCACCGTTGCCGATATAGGCGTTGAGCTCCAGCGGCTGATACTGGGTGAGGACACCTATGGTATCAATACCGGAATTGGTGCAGTTGGAGAGGGGGAAGTCGATGATTCGGTACTTGCCGCCGAACGGTACGGCAGGCTTGGCTGTTTGCTGTGTCAGCACATACAGTCGGGTGCCCTGACCGCCCGCAAGCAGCATGGCAACCATTTCTTTTTTTGTAGACATACGTGTGCTTTCCTTTCTATGTAAAAATTGAACACGACAAAACTACCGTCCAAAGACGGTGTATTTTTCTATAATATTATTATACTCCTATTTTTTGATTTTTACTATAGAGATTTTATATTTCTGCCTTTTATACAACAAAGCACACCGGAAGTTGTACAAGTTACACAAAAAACATCTACTTTTTGCGCAAGTTTTATTCCATATATACAATTTGCTTGACAAACCGATGGGAATACTATAAGATAGAGAATAATATTTGTTTAAGAGGTATATCGTGGTAACGTTTGACAGCAGAGATAAACAATATAAGGATCCCGTCGGCGCCATATCGAGTGAGAGCAGTGTGCGCTTTTGCATCAGCATCAGCCCCGAGGTGGCGGTGCGTGAGGTACATCTGGCGATGGAGTCAGATGGTCGGAGCGAGCGCACGTATCAGATGGTGCAGAGCGCTGATGGCCGCTATGAGCTGACACTTACAATGCAGGACAGCGGTCTGTACTTCTACCGATTTGAGGTGGTCAAGGAGGACGGCAATTTTCTGTTTGTCGGTCGGGGAGAGGGCGGTAAAGCCGTTGTGGGCGACTGGCTGCCCCGATGGAAGATGACGGTGTATGACAAGAATTTTACCGTTGCAGACAAATGGAAGGGCGGCGTGATGTACCAAATCTTCCCCGACCGCTTTGCAAGAGTGAGTGACAAGGCGCCCGACGTACAGGCACCGGGCGAACGATATTTTCGCAAAGATGTATCGGCGCGCCCCTACGATTATACCGATCCTGCCCATCCGGGCGGCAAGGATTACTACGGCGGCAGTATTGAGGGTGTACGGCAAAAACTGCCGTATCTCAAAGATCTGGGCGTGACGGTGATTTATTTTAACCCCGTTTTTGAGAGCGGGGAAAACCATCGTTATTCCACCGCCGATTACAAAAGGATCGATCCGTGGTTCGGTACGGAAGCGGAGTTTGTTGCCTTTTGCAAAGAGGCGAAAGATTACGGCATCGAGGTGATACTGGACGGTGTCTTTTCCCATACGGGAGCCGACAGCGTGTACTTTAACAAAGAGGGATACTATGATTCCGTGGGCGCCTACAACAGCAAGGAGTCGCCCTATTACAGTTGGTATCAGTTTGAGCAGTATCCCGATAAATACAAGGGCTGGTGGGGCTTTAAAAACTTGCCAAACGTCAATGAAACCGCACCAGAATATCTTGATT
>JAFZEA010000020.1 GCA_017560905.1 Clostridia bacterium | reverse complement strand
ATGTGTATACTTTCTAGGCATAAAAATTCCTCCTATGGTAGTTTCTTTCATTCTACCATAGGAGGGTATTTTTTTCTATTGTCCGTTTTTAACGGACTTGTGCACAAGGTAGAGGGATCGGTTTATTTCAGATCTTCGTAGGGCTTTTCGGGCAGGAAATTTTCAAATATATAGGTGGAATAGAAGGACTTGACAGAGGACAGCTCCTCCTCGCTGCAAAACGTCCAACCGACGCTCATAGCGCCAAGCGAAGCGCACATACTTCTGCCGAAGTTGCGGGTGTATTGGAAATCATACGAAATGAAATCGGGGCGGCTCATAAAGTTGAACAGCAGGCAACCTGCCATCCATTTTTCAAAGCTGTTCTTTCCATCAGGAGTGGCAAGCTGTCCGCGGCAAATGTCCTTACGGTGGCGGCGGTACCAGCGAAGTACGGGAGGATAGAAAGACTGTACGATGTATTTACCCTTATACTGCGAGAGAATTTTGTCAGCGGCCACGCAGAGGGCGGCGCAGTTATTGACCTTGGCCTTAAACTCGATGAGAAGCGGCACTTCCCCGTCGATAAATTCCAGCAATTCTTTGAGTGTCGGAATCTGCTCGTCGCTGTCCTGCAGGCGCAACTCTTTAAGTTCGGCCAACGTACTTTTTTCGATCACGATATCCTTGCCGCAGACACGGGTGGCGGTATCGTCGTGAAATACCACGACCTCACCGTCGGCGGTCAGATGAATATCGATCTCAATGCCAAAGCCAAGCCCCTTGGCAACACCGTAGGCACGCATAGAATTTTCGGGGATACCTGCCTCGACGGAATGAAGTCCGCGGTGCGCTACGTACATTCCTTTCATCAGTACTCTGTCGGGGTGACGGCGCAGTGCAGGAAAAACGAGGTACAGATATAAAGCCATCAGTGCAAGCACAACGGCAACGATAATCCACTCCATAATTTTGCTTCCTTTTAATTTGTTTTAAAATATTATACCATCCCTCAATAAATTATGCAAGCAAACATTGTATTTTGGAAGATATTGTGCTACACTGAGAAAAAAGCAGTAAAGGAAACAAAGTATGCAAATCAACGGCATAGCCATTCCCGTGGACCGACCGCAGGACCTGCGGTCAGCCATTACCAAAAAATGCCGCCGTTCTCCCAGCGCTTTTCGGGTGCTCAAGCGCTCGATCGATGCCAGACGGAACATGGTGCGGTATATATACAACGTAGAGGCTGTCTTTGACGGCAGTCCTCTGCCGCCCATCGAGCGGATGGAAGTCCCCGAGGTGTGTTCAACCGAACGTCCCGTGATCATCGGTTACGGTCCCTGCGGTATGTTTGCCGCCTACACGCTGGCAAGAGCAGGACTGCGCCCCATTGTGCTTGAACGGGGCAAAACCGTCGAAAAAAGGCAAAAAGATATAGATTCCTTCTGGCAAGGAAAAGGACTTAACACCGCATCCAACGTACAGTTTGGCGAGGGCGGAGCAGGAACCTTTTCCGACGGCAAGCTGACCACCCTCATCGGAAGTCCCCTGTGCGCTGAAGTATTGGAAACCTTTATCGAGTGTGGTGCGCCCGAGGACATCCGATGGTTGTCCCGTCCCCATATCGGCACCGACGTACTGCAAAACGTGGTCACCGAGCTGCGTCGCCGCACAGAAGCGCTGGGCGGCGAAATACGTTTTGAGTCGCAAGTCAAAGATTTTATCATTCAAAACGGCAGACTGACGGCACTTGTCACTGACGAAGTCATCCCCGTCAGCCGCTGTATACTGGCCATCGGTCACAGCGCCAGAGACACGCTGGAGCAAATGTACAACAAGCAAATCCCGATGAGCGCCAAAGCCTTTTCGATCGGCGCCAGAATCGAGCATCCCCAGAGTCTGATCAGCGCTGCGCAGTACGGCAATGCCGCTCATCTGTTGGGCGCGGCGGATTACAAGCTGTCCTACCATACCGCTGACGGCAGAGGAGTATACACCTTTTGTATGTGTCCGGGAGGCGTGGTCGTCGGTGCCACCAGTGAGGCGGATATGGTGGTCACCAACGGTATGAGTTATCACGCGCGTGACGGGCGAAATGCCAATGCGGCACTGCTGGTAGGCATTGCCCCTGCCGACTACGGCGACGGTCATCCGCTGAGCGGAATGTATTTTCAGCGCAAGTTGGAAAAGGCCGCCTTTACCGTCGGTGGCGGCGGCTACAAAGCGCCCTGCCAACGGCTCGAGGATTTTATGCAAAAGCGTGCTTCCCAATCCTTCGGAAGTGTAAAGCCAACTTACTTGCCGGGTGTGACACCCTCGGATATCGGTGAAGTGTTGCCCGAATATATCACCAACGCTATGCGGGAGGCTTTACCCGTGTTCGGTCGCAAACTGAAGGGCTTTGATTTGCCCGATGCCTTGCTGACAGCAGTAGAAAGCCGCACCTCCTCCCCCGTGCGCATCCACCGTGACGAATCGGGGCAGTGCGCTGTCGCAGGACTCTACCCTGCCGGAGAGGGCGCAGGATATGCAGGCGGCATTATGTCGGCCGCTGTTGACGGAATCAAGGTGGCAAGTCTGATTATTAATAAAATATCTCAAAAATAATGGGTTTAGACAGTTTCTGTCTAAACCCATTTTACTTCTTTACTATTATCAATTACTTAAAAACGGCGTACGTCAGGACGGGATAGTGGTCGGACATCTGCAGAGTATGACCGTCGGGATGAACGGTTCATATTAATTTAGCTCCTTAGAATAATTGGCGGCACTCTTGCAAAAAATGAAAGGCTCGAGGCACCCTCCGTAAGGAAGGTGCCTCAGTTATATTCGCCTTTCGGCGAGTCATATTGCTTCGCAGTGATATATTATGCTACGCATAGTGATATTGTCCTTCGGACAGTTACAGGGCGAATATAATATTACTGAAACCGCAAGGTTTCAATATCGCTTTTGCTGACAAGCAAAAATATCACTGTGAGACCTGTCTCACAATATCACTATCATAACTTAAGGTTTCATTCTTTGAGATAGGTATTATTCAAAGTATGTAACCCACTATGACACTTTCACAATCTTTGTGTAAAGTGTCATTTGTTTTATATAGATAAAAAACGAGAGAGACATCTTCTTTACGAAGTGTCTCTCTCACCTTTCCTTTTTTAAATGAAATCTATTAACTTAAGTAAGGGTTGGAGCAATAGATAACGATCGCGTGGTGGTCGCTGGGGCAGTAGGCGGGGTTTCGGTCACCCTTATGAACACCTTCGGGCTCGTAGGTTTCTTCACATCTTACGTATTGATAGCAGTCCTGAACATTGGAGTTGATATAAATATAGTCAATGTTGGAGGATGCGTTAGCCTTCAGACAAACGTCACGGCTGGACAAAAACTGATCCTTATTCAGAATGGAGAATGCCTCAGTGCTTTTGGTATGGTTGTAGTCACCGGTGCCGTACAATGCCATCTGATCGGTACAGTTCTTGCGCCAGAAGGTCGAAAGCTCGCCAGCCTCGGAAGAACGGAGAGCATTACCGTGATCAACACCCTTGCTACCGTTGATAGACAAATGCGTATTGGTCATCAGAATGGTGATCTTCTCCTGATTGTCATACAGCTTAACCCACTGATAGTGACGACCGGAATCGATGCTGTAAACCTGTGCGCCGCTGTCCTTGAGATCAAAGCGGTCTTTCTTCCAAAAGATAACCAGGCCGGAACCGATGGTCAAGCTATTAACGGCGACGTTGGCACCGTCTTCCTTCTCCTCGATCAGAGAACGGCTGTCATACTCACTCTTAAGATTGTCTACCAGATACTGGTACATATCCCAGCCCGCAGTGTTGGTAACACCTTTGGTCAACTCCTGCGTACCCAGCAGGTCGGGATCGTAATCCTTAATGGTGTCCAAAATCCAAGGAGCACGAGTAGCGGGAGTGGCATAACCGCCGTGGTTGGTGTCCCACTGCAGAACGTTAAAGCTCATACAAACCGTGTTATAATCCTCCATCTCCTCGGCAGGAGTATCGACGGGGGTATCGGTAGGAGTTTCGGTTTCGCCTTCACCTTCGACGGGGGTATCAGTAGGAGTTTCGGTTTCACCTTCACCTTCGTCGGGGGTGTCGGTAGAGGGTTCGTCGTTTACAACGGGGTCACGCTCTTTTTCGATCTGACCAACCTTCACGTGCTCTTCAGTATCCTGTACCAGAGATTCCACGGGAGTGGCAACACCTGTATAGGTTTTGTCGTCGGTTGTATACGATCTTCCTGCGCAGGCCGAAAGCATACAAAGCGTCATTACAGCGATCAAGCAGAGCGCTATAATCTTCTTGTAATTTTTCATATTACGATTGCTCCTTTACTCGTATATATCGTTACAGATACATTATATATTATATAGTCGCAAAATGCAACAAGTAAATTGCCAAAAATGAAACATTTTTACAAGTTGAATAATAACCGGCTCATAAATCTGTGACATTCTACAAAAAACGTCGATTGTTTTTTGTCTCGAAGTCATTTCTGAAATCGATTTTTAAATATGCAAGAATACTTCCCTTTCATTTAGTTTCATCAGAGCAGATAGTTGATATATTTTTAAAGAAATATTATTCAAAAGTATTGTGTTTTCTTTTGAATTTAATTATAATGAAGGTAATAATTCAAAGGAGATCACTATGTTTAATCTGTCAAGCTACGGCATGTATTTTTCACCCGTCTTTAAACAAAAAAGTCCCCTGCGCGTACTCTCTGAGTACGAGATCGAGCTGTACTGCAGCACTTCAAAAGAGGCCACCGCTTATCTTGACAACACTTCTTTTTCCTATCCTGTCGACCGTATCTGTGTATACCGACCCGGTCAAAGGCGGCAGAGCAAAGGGCAGTTCCGCTGCTATTATCTCAAGTTTGAGTGTGATGCTCCCGAGATCACCGAGCTACTGGACAAGCTGCCCACCCGAATCCCTGCGGGAGATACGCGGACGATGTACGAGCTATTTTCAGAAATCTTTTCCATCATGGCGCAAAAGCACCCCGGCTACAAGCTCCACGCCTATGCCAAGGTGTGTGAGATGATTGCTTCTCTCTACGCCCAAAGCTGTTCCGCCGCCAAGGTGGGAGGCAAATACGCCGCCTACACCGCCGAAATCTACGAGGCCATCCGCTATATGCACGAGCATCTGGGCGAACACATCACGCTGGAGGATATGGCAGGGTTTGTGCATCTGAGTTCCAGCTTTTTCCACGTGGTTTTTAAAGAAATTATGCAAAAGACGCCTCATCGCTATCTGTTGGAGTTGCGCCTGTCGCAGGCCAAAAATCTGCTGATCAATTCCGATATGTCGCTGGCGCTCATCGCAGAAAAATGCGGCTTTGATTCACAGGTCTACTTTAACTACATTATTAAAAAAGAGCTTGGTATTACCCCGAAAAAGTATCGGGACACCAACCGCAATAAATATTATACCATATAAGCAGGAGAACAAAACAATCTCGAATTATAATTAAAAAGGTGTTTGTCCTATGATAGGACAAACACCTTTTTATGATAAACAAACCGGGCGGATGATATCCGTTCTTGAGAAAAAGACGAAAGTCAGCATATCACTATACAGACAAAAGAAAGAGAAGACTCGTTATCTAAACGGATCTTCTCTTTTCTGTTTGTAAGTGGGTTCGGGCTACCGCCCGACTGCATTTGTACGCACAAATGCGATGCTGGTTCTTAACAGAAAATAAGTATGAGTACAAATTCTCCGTTAAGAACATCACCCATTATCCGCCCTTACTTTTTAAATTCTGCAATATCTTCTAATTGGCAATCCAATATAGTACAGAGTTGGTTTAAGGTATAGGTGTTGATATTGCCGTTTTTTCTCAACCGATCTAATTGCCCGGCGCTAAAACCATATGTTTTAATGAGGGCATACTGCGATATCTTTTTTTCACGCATGGTTTTCCAAAGTTTATCGAAAACGATCACAGCACACACCTCCTTATATTACAAGTATAAAATCAAGCCCTCTTCTTGACAATAGCCCTTATGTGGGCTATAATTACTTATAGCATACTCAAGCAGAAAGGGATATATTATGGAACCGAATTATAAAGAAATGTATTATACGTTAATGGATGCAGCGGAAAAAATGATAGAAATATTAATCAAAGCGCAAAATGATTGCGAGGAGATTTACATACGTGAGGACTCCGGTGAAGCTGAGAAAAAGTAAAAAAGGTGTTTGTCCTATCATAGGACAAACACCTTTTATTATGAATAGATGTAAACACCGTAGCCTGCGCCGACACGTTTGCTCGTCTGCTGTTTGTGCCGCTGTGAGAAGTTAGGTTATTGCCTCGTCGGACAGGTCGGCACGCTTCATTACATTTTCAAGATAAGGTATGTTCATCATTTCACCATCGGTTGATACGTTGGTACGATTTTTTTGATCTCAGCGCGGAGGTCTACATTATCATCCAGCAGTTTGTCCTCTAATTGCGCCAGTTGTCGGAACAGGTTGTCCGAATCCAACTCAATGGGTTTACCGATATGAATGAGCTCATTTTGCGTGGTGGACAGACCTTCCTCGTCCATCAGCAATTCCTCATAGAGCTTTTCGCCCGGGCGCAAGCCCGTAAACACGATATCAATATCCTTATAAGGCTCCAGACCGCTCAAACGAATGAGGTTTTCCGCCAAGGTAACGATCTTGACAGGCTCGCCCATATCCAGTACGAATATCTCACCGCCGTTAGCCAGCGCACCTGCCTGCAATACCAGCGATACAGCCTCGGGGATGGTCATAAAATAGCGAATGATGTCGGGGTGGGTAACGGTCAGCGGACCGCCCTCCTTGAGCTGACGGCGAAACAGCGGAATGACAGAGCCGTGAGAGCCCAACACGTTTCCAAATCTGACGGCCACATACTCGGTATCCGACTTGATATTATAGCTCTGCACGATCATCTCACAGATACGCTTGGTGGCGCCCATAACGTTGGTGGGATTGACCGCCTTATCGGTGGAGATCATAACAAAGCGCTCAACGCCCCACTTGTCAGCCGCTTTGACCATATTGAGAGTGCCGAATACGTTGTTACGAATACTTTCGGCAGGGGCATATTCCATCAGCGGTACGTGCTTGTGCGCCGCCGCATGATAGATGATCTGCGGACGAAATTCCTCCATCAGTTTGTCCAGCGGTTCTTTATCGCAGACCGAGCCGATACGTACCGCCAAATTGAGATCGGGAAACTTCTTTGCCAGTTCCAGTTGGATCTCGTAGGTGGTGTTTTCATAGATATCAAAAATGAGCAGTTGCTCGGGACGGTAGGCCGCAATCTGACGGCAAAGTTCACTGCCGATACTGCCGCCGCCACCGGTCACCATAACACGTCGACCTGCAACGTACTGCATAACATCGCCCAGCTCCGCCCGAATGGGATCACGTCCCAGCAGGTCCTCAATCTCCACTCCGCGCAACTGACTGATATGGAAATTATGACGGAACTCCTCCAGGGACGGCAGTGTTTTTAACTGACAGCCCGTGGCGTGACAGATCTCCAAAATGTCTGCCATATCCTTTTTGGGGCAACTGGGAATGGCAAAGATAATGGTGGTAACGTTGTATTTTTCTACAATGAACGTAATCTTTTCCCTGCCGCCGAAAATCTTGTATCCGTTGATCTGCATACCCTTTTTCAGCGGATCGTCGTCAATGATGCCCACAACCATGGAATGGGCATACAGACTGGAGGAGGCAATCTCGGCAAGCAGCGTATGCGCCGCCTCGCCGCCGCCGATGATCAGTATACGCTCAGATTTTTTCGCCGCGACGGAAAACAAACGCTGAAACATCTTTTTGTATCTGGCATACATACGGACATTGATGGCGAAAAAGGAAAAGAATGTGGAGAAAGTGATGTAAAACGAAACGCTCTGACCGAGTCCGGATAACCAGAAGTGACTGCCGATATAATAGATCGCCGTCGTCAACAGTGAGCCACAGATGACATGCAGTACATCCCTGTACCCGGCAAATGACCAAAGACCTGCATACAGTCCCAGAAAATAGAAAATAACGATGGTTATTCCTGCCAGTATGGGAAAATATTTCAAAAATGAGCCGAACATCAGTTCTTGATATCCCGTCTGCTGCAGCAGGATAGCGGCCAACCAACCGGAAATCAGCATCACTGCCGTATCGGTTATCATCATTGGTAATATGATTAAAAGTCGTTTAAAACGCATATTATCCCCCACTTTAATTTATACAAAACCATTATACAATTCAAAACGGAAAATTTCAACTGATTTTAATAAATTAAGTCCGAAAAATATAAGGGTCTTAGGAAAATCCTAAGACCTTTATATTAATCTTTTCCGGTGGACTCGCTAAGCGTTACACGGATCGTGTAGGTGCGACCATTGGTATAGCGGTAAAACTCTACCTCTACCACATCGCCTGCCTCACATTCGTCCTTGGCAATATCAAGATCGGAGAAACAGGTGACCGTTTGACCGTTGAACTCGGTGATGATATCGTACTGGCGCAAGCCCTCTTTGTAAGCAGAGCTGTTCTCGTCAATGTAGACCACGTATACACCTGTGGGTACACCGTACATCATAGCAGTCTGCGCTGAGATGTCCTGACCCTGAATACCGATCATCGGGCGGCCGCTGATATAACCGTTGGCAATGAGCTCTTTGACAATCGGAATGGCATCGCTGATGGGAATGGCAAAGCCCAAACCCTCGGCATCTACATCAGAGATCTTGGAGGAGCAGATGCCGACTACCTGACCGTACAGGTTGACCAGTGCGCCACCGGAGTTGCCGGGGTTGATGGCGGCATCGGTCTGGATGAGATTCATCTTCCCGTTGGAGGTGGTGATGGTGCGATCCAGTGCGGATACGATACCGCTGGTGACAGAACTCTGCAGTTCCAGTCCGTAAGGATTGCCGATGGCAACCACAGTTTCACCCAGCTTGAGCTCGCCACTGTTGCCGATGTCAGCCGCATTGAGGTCGGTGGCCTCAATCTTCAGCACGGCAAGGTCCGTCTTGGTATCTGAGCCGATGACCTCGGCATCATAGGTAGTCTGCTCTTCGTCGGGCAGCACCACTCTGACAGTGGCGGCTTCTTCTATAACGTGGGCGTTGGTGATAATATAACCGTCAGCGGAGAGAATGATACCGCTGCCCTGTCCCTCGGAGGCGTAGAAGCCCTGACCTGTGGAAGCCACGATGCCAACGACTTGCGGCAATGTCTTTTCCACAACGTTCTCGATTTCCATGCGCTCGCTGTCTGCCTTGCTCTGCTCGATGACGTCAACATCGGGAAGCACTTTATTGTCTTCCGGATTGTCACCCAATACAACCTCCTGACCGTTTGTCGGGCCTTCGCCCCCAGTCACCGGATTGCGGCTGATGACAAAATAGATAGCGCCCGCCATACAACCCACCATACTGATGATGAGCAGCACCGATACGATGATCAGTGCGATGACCAGTCCGTTTTTCTTTTTCCCATGAGGGACGGGAGCCACGGGTGCGGGAGCGCTGTAAGTCTGCGGCGGAGGCGCCTGAGGAGTTTGCGGCTCGGCAGGAGCTTGCTCAACTACGGGCGGTTGCTCTGCTACAGGAGTTTCCTCTACTGCAGGGGGTTCCTCTACTGCAAGAGTTTCCTCTACTGCAGGGGTTTCCTCTACTGCAAGAGTTTCCTCTACTGCAGGGGTTTCCTCAACTGCAGGGGTATCCCCCTCTCTGTTTTCATCGGTAGTAAAAATATTCTTATCCTCCATATTTTTTTACCCTTTCTCTTAGTATGATACCAGTATACACCAAAGATTTGAAAAAATCATTAACAAATCCTTGTATTTTTTTAAATTTCTTCAGCGGCAGGCAGATGGAAAATGAAATTTGCATATTCGCCTACCTTGGATTCCACATGGATATCTCCTCCCTGATCACGCAGTACGGTGCGCACCAGATACAGACCGATGCCCACGCCGCTACGGTTGAGAGAGCGGCTTTTATCAACCTTGTAAAATCGGTCGAAGATATGGCTTGCCTCTTTTGGCGAGATGCCCTCGCCGGTATTGTATACCGAGGCATACACCTTGCCGTCCCTGCGCTCCATACGAAGCCTTACTTCGCCCTCGGGGCGAACGAATTTAGCGGCATTGTCCAGCAGATTGTACATCACACGGTACACACTGTCTTGATCGGCGTATACGTAATAATCTCCGTCGGGATCAATGTCTACGACAAAACGGGCCTGCTTCTCTCCGAGGCGCTCGGCAAAGCTCTCCATGGCCCGATGAAGCAAAGTGGCCAGATCAAAGGTTGTCTTATTATAAGACATTGTCCCTGCCTGAATACGCGCCACGTCCAGCATAGAGGACACCATTCGGCTGAGCCGCTTGATCTCCTCGGACACGATGCCCAGATAATGCTTGTGGTCTTTTTCATCAATGACACCGTCCAGTATGCCGTCGATAAAACCTGCGATGGTGGTCATAGGGGTGCGCAGTTCGTGGGAAACGTCCTCGACAAAGCCTCTGCGCATACTCTCCAGACGGTCCAGCGAATCCGCCATATGGTTAAAGGCCATTCCCAACTCGCCCAACTCATCGTCATGCTTGACCGCAATGCGCATGGAAAAGTCGCCCTGCGCATATTTTTTCGCGGCTTGGCTCATCTGGTTGAGGGGGTTAAACATTCGCAGTGTTACAAAATATACAATGATAAATGCAATCAGCAGCGCCATACCCGTAAACAACAGATAGATCATAAAAAACGGCAGAAGTTCTCTCCACAAGCCAAGCTTTGTCGTGGTAACGAACACTGCGCCTGCGATCTGATTGTCCCCCACCATAATGGGGGCGCCTACGGTAAAGGCTGTCCGTGGCGGTTTTTGCTTGATAAATATACCGTTTTTACGGTAGGTTTTTCCGTTCAATACCGTATCCAGTGCATCCTCGGGGTACAAAAGCTCATCAACGTCGGTGGTGACCGTTTCCAGTGTGGAGGCCGCCAGAAGACCGCTGTCAGTCACGATGATAATATCCGACTCCAGCGTATCCTTAACAACGTCCATTGCGTTTTCAAGCACCCGTCCGCCAACCAGATATCCGTTTTTCGGCAGGTCGGCATACAGGCGGCTGAGCTTGCCTGCCGCACTCTCCAACTTGGTGGAGGTGTTGTTAATGGTCTGCCCTGCCAGCACCGCTGAACTGAGCACGCCCATAAGGATCAGCACCGCCAATATGATGGATGCGCATATGGTAAAGTATTTTAAAAATATTCGTTTAAACATCAGAACACTTCAAACTTATAGCCTACGGCCCATACGGTTTTGAGTACCCATTTGTCCGATACGCCCTCGAGCTTTTCACGGATGCGCTTGATGTGCACATCCACCGTTCTGGAGTCACCGTAATATTTAAAGCCCCAGATCTCATCCAGCAGTTGGTCACGGGTAAACACACGGTTGGGATTTTTGGCCAAGTGGTAAAGAAGCTCGATCTCCTTGGGCGGAGCATCCACGTCCTTGCCGCCCACTCTGAGCTTGTAGTTGGTCAGTGAAACATACAGTCCGTCGTACTCCACTTCCTGAATGGCATCAGCCGGCTTTTCACCGCCCGCTCTGCGCAACACGCTCTTGATACGCGCCAGCACTTCGTTGGTGTCAAAGGGCTTGGTCACATAGTCGTCAGCCCCCAGCTCCAGACCCAACACCTTATCAATGGTTTCGCCCTTGGCGCTGACCATAATGATAGGCACATTGCTCTTTTTACGGATGCGGCGGCAAACGTCCCAGCCGTCCATAATCGGCAACATGATGTCCAGCAAAATGAGGTCGGGAGAAAAGGTCTCAAACTTCTTGACCGCCTGCTCGCCGTCATAGGCAAAGTCAACCTCATAATTATCTTTGCGCAAATACAGTCCCAATAATTCACAAATATTTTTTTCGTCGTCTACAACCAAAATTTTGCTCAAAATAAGGACTCCTTTCTTTTTCTTAAAAATCTTTACATTTATATTATAATCATATTTAAGCGGTAAATGTTGGACAAACTATGAACAAACAGAAACATTATTCAAAACAGCACAGCTTTTGCTCACCGTCGGTGATTCCGATCTTGCCGCCCGAAAGCTCGATGAGCGCCGCCTTGAACTCGGCGATCTCCCCAATGGGCATCGCCAAAGTCAATGTAACGTGATCCGCATACACCTTATCAATCATCTGCACCGTCTGATGCTCCAATCGCCGCTCCACAGCGCTCAAGCGATCATAGGGTATGCGCAGAGAAAGCACCTGCGCGGGACACTTGTAGCGTTTGCCTGCGGCATTGACTCCGTCGGCGCAGCCACGGCTGTAGGCTCGGGTCAGTCCCGCCGCCCCCAACAATATGCCGCCGAAATAGCGCACCACCACTACACAAATGTCTTCAATCTCTTGCTTTTGCAATACGCCGAGCATAGGACTGCCCGCCGTTCCCTGCGGCTCGCCGTCGTCACTGTAACGCTCACCGAAAGGGTCGTGGGTACGGTATGCCCAGCAATGGTGTCGGGCATCGGGATATCTGCGCTTGATTTCCGCAATAAACTCCTCCGCTTCCGCCGCTGTTTCCACAGGTCGGGCGTGTGTAATAAATCGGCTCTTTTTCTCAGTAAATTCAGTTTCCGCCGCTTGTCCCGCAGCATAATAGCCTCGCATATCCTCGCCCTCCTTTATTAAATTATGATACCACATTTTACCTTTGTTGTAAATAATTTTATAAAGACTTGATTTTCTTATAAAAGAAAAGTATAATAAGTAAGTAATACTTTTTTAAAAGGAGAAAAAATATGCTGGTCAATGTAAAAGACATGATGATCAAAGCCCGTGACGGCAAATATGCCGTGGGTCAGTTCAACATCAACAACCTGGAGTGGACCAAGGCCATTCTGCTCACCGCTGAGGAAAACAAGAGCCCCGTCATTCTGGGTGTTTCCGAGGGTGCTGCAAAGTATATGTGCGGTTTTAAAACCGTTGCTGCTATGGTCAGTGCTATGATTGAGGATCTGGGCATCACTGTTCCCGTTGCTCTGCATCTGGATCACGGCTCCTATGAGGGCGCCAAAAAAGCTATGGAGGCAGGCTTCTCCTCCATTATGTTTGACGGTTCTCACTACGCTATTGAAGAAAATATTGCCAAGACCAAAGAGATCATCGACCTGTGCGCCGCTAAGGGTCTGTCCGTAGAGGCAGAAGTCGGTGCCATCGGCGGCGAGGAAGATGGTGTTGTCGGCAACGGCGAGGTCGCCGATCCTGCCGAGTGCAAGACCATTGCAGATCTGGGCGTGGACATTCTGGCCGCCGGCATCGGTAACATCCACGGCAAATATCCCTCCAACTGGGCAGGTCTGAGATTTGACGTTCTGGAAGCCATCAACAACGCTACCGTAGGTATGCCTCTGGTTCTGCACGGTGGTACCGGTATTCCCGACGAAATGGTACAGAAGGCTATCTCTCTGGGCGTTTGCAAGATCAACGTAAACACCGAGTGCCAGCTGTCCTTCCAGGAAGCCACCCGCGCTTACATCGAAGCCGGCAAGGATCGTGAGGGCAAGGGCTTTGACCCCCGCAAGCTGCTCGCTCCCGGCGGAGAGGCCATCAAGGCCAAGGTTAAGGAAAAGATGGACCTGTTCGGCTCCATCGGCAAGGCCTAAGCATCGTAAAGATTATATAAAAAAGCGTTCCGCAAGCCTAAGGTTTCGGAACGCTTTTTAAGTTAACAATAAACTGTAAACAAAGAACAATAAAAATCACTTGACGTAGCAAGCGCAAATTAGGAAAAATTTAACTTTTGGGGTCTGACCCCTAATGTTAATTTTTTTTACTTTTGGGGTCTGACCCCAAAAGTTAAATTTTATTATCTGTTTAGAGCGTTTCTGTCTAAATCCTCTTTATTTTGAGTATAGCGCATAAGCGGCGCAAGCCGTATGATGCTTGGGGACTGCTCCTTGAGCCGAGCAGGGGCGAAAGGTCATGTACCCAACATCCCATCTTAGCAAAAAAGACAATGAAGATGTCATCGTTTCTTCATTGTCTTTTCCAAAGAACAGCTAATTTAAATTGAGTCAGCGGGAACGTTTCGCTCGAAAGCAAGACGGGGAGAGCCGTCGGCCATATGGACGGTGCCGCAATGGACAAAGCCTGCATTTTCAAGGGCAATCTGCATGGGCTTATTGACAGCGTGTGTATCGCATCGGAGTACGCTGTGCCTTTGCAGGGCAAAGTCTACCGCTTGAGAAACGACACCACGGAGTTTGCCGTTGGAGGCTACACGGTGCAAAGTGCCGTAGCTACCGTCAGTCAGCCAGTTGCCGTCAAAAATTTCAGCATAGGTGGGCTCGGGACGGGACAGCAGTGTAAACACGGCGCAGACTTCGCCATCCTCTTCGATGACGTAGCCCTCTCCTCTTCTGATATCCTCCAGAACGTCGGCTTCACCGGGGTATTCGCCTGTCCACTGGGCGAAGTTGCCGTTTTTGCGCATAAAGGCTCGGGCAATATCGAATATTGCCAAAACGACGGGAATGTCGGCGTGTGTGGTGAGTCGAATCATTTTTCTGTCTCCTTTACAGCTTGCAATATGCTGTCAATGCACTGCTCTACCGTTTTGCCGTCACAATCAATGGTGATCTCGGCATAGTGCTCATAGCGAGATACCCGCTGATCGTAAAGCTCGGTGATGTCCTTGCAGCCGTTGAGCACGACACCTCGCTCGACCAGATCGCCGACACGTTTTTCTATCTCGCTGAGGCTGACCTTGAGATAAACGATGTGACTTCTTTTCTTCAAATTCTCCATACCCTCGGGGCCGAACACGGCACTGCCGCCTGTGGCGATGACTTCCCTTTTGGGGGTAAGCGAGGCGATGATATCATTCTCGATCTTCATCAGCGCATCGCCACCGATGTCTGCCATCAGTTCGGAGAGTGTTTTACCCGTTTGGACTTGTATGGTGATATCCGTATCGTGAAAAGAGTAGCCCATTCGCTTGGCCAACAGTACGCCTAACGTACTCTTGCCTGCGCCGGGCATACCGATCAAAGTAATGTTATTCATAGGTTTCTCCATTAAGACAGCCTCCTGCATAGGCAGAAGGCTGTCTTTATTGTATTGTGGTGTTAATTACTCAGCAAGAAAGCCCAGTGCCAGATTCTTGAGAATCTGAGCAACCTCAGCACGAGAAGCGTCTGCGGTGGGAGCGAAGTAATTGTCGCCTACACCCTGTACAAGACCGGCTTTCTGGCAAATACCGACAGAATTCCAAGCGAAGGGGCTGATCTTGTCAGCATCACGGAAGAGAACTTCCTCTACGGTTGCCTTAAGCTCGATGCCTGCATAGTTGCAGTAACGAACGATCATAGTACAGATCTGCTCACGGGTAACGTTCTGATCGGGACAGAAGGTGGTGTTGGTCACGCCGTTAACGATATTGTTTTTGGCTGCCCAAGCCACATAACCGATGTAGTAGGTACCCTTCTCAACATCGGTAAATTCGGTCTTGGCTTTGGAGCTGACATCCACACCGTGCAGTCTGCCCAGTACGGTGACGAACATAGCTCTGGTCATAGCCTCGTTGGGAGCAAAGGTAGAGATGTCAACACCTTCAAACAGGCCGTTGGCTACAGCGAACAGAATGGTTCCCTTGGTAGAGTACCAAGCGTTACTGAGAATGTCGGTATAGTTATCAAGGGTAATCTCGGTTTCGTCGATCTTGGGAAGAACTCTGCTCTGCAGAATCTCGTCACACTCGGTGCACTGAATGGCATCCATACCGGTGCAGTAGGTGCGAGCTCTCTTGATATTTTCCCAAGTGCCTGCAACGTGCTCAAGCTTATCCAGTACACGAATATCGCCGAGGAATGCGTCGCATTCGCCGCAGTATTCCTTAACTTCGCCGTTGACGGCGCAGGTAGCTTTTACAGTTATCTTCCATACGGGAGTGCCGTGACCCAGTGCGGGAACGGGCTGCTCATCTGCGCCCAGAGAAATCTTACCAAAAACGGTGCAGGTGGGAGCGGTGGTCAGTACCCATACGGCTTCTTCATCGCCTGCCGTGTAGCGCTCCTGACCGAGAGTCTGTCCGCAATCCAGACAGAACTTTTCCCAGGTGCCTTTGACGGAAGCGGTGGCTTTTTGGATGATCTCATAGTAAACTACGCTCTCGGGGCAATCGATGACATTAACGCTGATACCGTTGTCCTCGGCATAGTCCAGAATGTGAGTAGCGTTGGCGTAGCAGGTAATGGTTGCATTGGTCAAATCAAAGGCGCCGTCGCCAATCACGGTTACGCTGTTGGGGATGAATACGCTCTCAAGAGCGCTGTTGCCTGCGAAAGCAGCGGCGGCGATGGCCACGGTACCATTTTCGATATCAATGGTGTTGCCGTCCATAGCGCCCTTGTAACCATAGTAGATGTGACCCAGATACAGGGGGCCGTCCGCCTGCATTTCGTACCACATAGTACCGATCAGAATGTCCTTACCGATAACGGTCAGTGTGTCGGGTACGGTAACCTCAAGGAGGTTTTTGCAACCGGCAAAGGCCTGCTCCTTAATCTCAACGATTTTAGAGGGAATGTTGATCTCGGTAATGGCGACATTGCCTGTATACAAGTTGGCAGGAATAACGGTTACGTTGCTTGCCAGCTGAATATTATCAAGCTTGGTGCAAGCGGAAAATGCATTGGCGCCGATGGTGCAATTAGTTGCATTGTAGTACAGAGTGGTCAGCGCAGTACAGTTGGCAAATGCATTTGCATCAATGGTAGTAACGCTTGCAGGAATGGAAATGGTGGTCTGAGCGCCGCCGCCGTAAGGAGAGTACAGGTTGACGGGAATGCGCTCAACACCGTTACCGATGTTGATGTTTGTCAGCTTATGGCAGTAGTCAAAAGCGTCGGCAGCGATAGAGCTGCAGTTGGTTGCGTTGAAGTTGAGCACGGAAATGTTATAGCATCCCGAAAAAGCTCTGGAAGAAATCTTGGTAACTGCAGCGGGAATGGTAACGGAAGTCAAAGCAGAATTGGAAGTACACAGATAGGTAGGAATGGTCTTGACAGAGGTGCCGAAGGTGATGGTCTTAATGGAGGAATCGGCAAAGGCGCCGTCCTCAATCGTGGCGTTCTGTGCATTGTAGACCACTTCCTTCAGAGCAGTACAGCCGGAAAAAGCATCTGCCTCAATGGAGGTGACGGTGGAGCCAATGGTGATCTTCTTGAGCTTGAAGCAATCAGAAAAGGCACCTGCCTCAATGTTCTTGTCATTGTTCAGAGCGATCTCTGTCAACTTAGCGGGCATTACCTTTTTGTTATCGGCACGGTTGGTAGCACCGAACAGATAGCCGATATACAGATCTTCTTCAGCATTTACGGTAGCGCCGATAAAGGGAATGCTCAGACTATTAAGATTGGAAGCACCCTTGAGAACGTTGACACCGATGTAGGTTACGCTGTTGGGAATGGTAACGCTGGTAATGCTTTTGTTGTTTTCCCAAGCGCTGTCGGCAATACCGATAGTGGTATCGGGTACGTTGATCTCAGCCGCATTACCCTTGCAGGTGTAGTAGACCTTACCGATCATAACGTTGCCCTCTGCCTGATCTGCCAGCCAACGGGTGCCGGCAAAGGCATTCTTACCGACCTTTTTGAGCGAGTCGCTCACGGAGATGGTCGCCAGAGCGGAAGCGCCCTTGAAAGCGCCTGCGGCAACCTCGGTAACGGAAGAAGGCAGAGTGATGGAAGTCAGCGCCTTACAGTTGGCAAAAGCACCTGTGGGGATGACGGTAAGCTTGGTCATACCCATGTCGAGGTGGCTCAGAGAGGTACAATCCGCAAAAGCGTTGACACCAATCACGGTGGGATTGGTTTTCCAGATAATGTCGGTTACCTTGCTCATACCCTTGAAAGCGCCGACATCAACGGTGTTGTCAGAAGTAACGGTCACCTTGGTCAGTGCTGCGGGATAACCGAGATCGCTGACACCGTCAAAGATTTCAGCCAAAGAGCCGTTGTTGGAAGGAGTCTTGCCGACAAAGGGTACCGTCAGGTTGGTCAGCGCGGAGCATCCGCTGAGGGCGGATAAACCGATATAGGTTACGTTTGTGCCGATGGTCAGGCCGGTCAGCGAGGCGCAATCAATAAATGCACCGTCGGAGATGATCTTAAGACCCAAGGGCAATGAAACGTAGGAAAGGTAGGAACAATCCTTGAAGGCGGCGACACCGATCGTGGTGATGTCGGCGGACAGGGTAATATCAGTAATGTCCTTGCCTTCAAAAGCGTAGTCACCGATCGCAACAACCCTGTAGCCGTCCAGTTTGCTCGGGACGTTGACTACAACTTCGGTGCCGATGTAATCAGTGATGACCGCCTGATTGTCTTCATTGATGGTGAAGACATAGTCCCCATCGGTTTCAGCAAAGGCAAAGCTGACCTGACAAAAAGTCAGCATACTTACCAGCATCAACACGCAAAGGACCAGGGATGTTAACCGTCTGAATTTTTTCATGGTGTGTCTCCTCTTCTCTGCTTAGTTGGGCATAATATGCCTATTATTATACTAAATTATATAGAATATAGAGTTCTTTGTCAAGATAATAACTTTAGAAATCAAAATAGCGGCACATTGTCTAAAAATGAGCCGCTGATTTTGTATAGTTTGACTATTCAAACTGCGCATCGTAGATCTGACGGTAAAAGCCGTTTTTCTGCATGAGCTGTGTGTGGGTACCCTGCTCTACGATATCACCGTCGCGCAGTACCAGAATATTGTCGGCGGTGCGCACGGTGGACAGGCGGTGGGCGATGACAAAGCAGGTCTTATCCTGCATCAGCCGCCGCATCGCGTCCTGAATGATAATCTCGGTACGGGAGTCTACGTTGGAGGTGGCCTCGTCAAGAATGAGCATAGGCGCTTTGGAAAGCATCGCTCTGGCAATGGTGAGCAGCTGCTTTTGTCCTTTGGAAATATTGATGCCGTCATCGGTCAGCACCGTATCATAGCCCTCGGGCAGTTGCTCTATAAAGCCGTGAATATGGGCAGCCTTGGCTGCGGCGACAATTTCCTCATTGGTGGCATCCTCCCTGCCGTAGGCAATGTTGTCACGGATGGTACCGCCGAACAGCCATGTGTCCTGCAACACCATACTGTAAGCGGCACGCAGCGATTGACGGGTCAGTTGTTTGATGGGGTGACCGTCTATCTTGATCTCGCCGTCGGCAACGTCGTAAAAGCGCATCAACAGATTAATGATCGTGGTCTTTCCTGCGCCCGTGGGGCCGACAATGGCGACCACACTGCCCGGCTCTGCCGTAAGAGAGAGGTTGTGCAAAATGGTGCGGTGCTCGTCATAACCAAAGCTGACTCGATCCATCTCCACTCGTCCCTTGACGTCGGTGAGTGAGTACGCATTTTCCACGTCCGCCACCTCGCCTGCTTCGTCCATCAGGCGGAACACACGCTCTGCCGCCGTGGTGGCGGACTGCAGTTCGCTGATGATGTTGGCAAACTCGTTGATGGGACCCGAAAAACGTCGGGAATACAATACAAAAGAAGAGATATCGCCCAGAGTGATCATATTGTTAAAGTACAGTATGGTACCCAACGCACTGATCAGAGAAAGCGAAAGGTTGTTGATAAACATTACGCTGGGGCCGCCGATGGAACCCTGATATTCTGCCTCGTAGTAGGCGTTTACCGACTCGTCGTTGCGCACGGCAAAGCGGCGGCTCATCTGCTCTTCCCGTCCGTAGGCCTTAACGGTCTTTTGTCCCGAAAGGATCTCCTCTACGTAGCCGTTGAGTTCACCCAGCTTTTCACTGCGCTTGCGGAACAGCGGACGCACACGGGTGGCACGGTATTTTGTCACCCACATCGACAGCGGAATGGTCACCGCAAACACCAGTACCAGAATCGGCGAAATGGCGACCATCATCGCCAGACTGCCCACCACGGTGATGACGCTGGTGCAAATCTGCACAAAATCAGTAGACAGCGAGGTATTGATGGTGTCGATATCGTAAGAGATACGGTTGATGATATCGCCCACCTGATAGCGATCAAAATAGCCCACGGGCAATTCCATAAGGTGATCAAAAAGATCCTTGCGCATATCCTTGGCCACCTTTTTGCCCAGTCGTATCATCATAATATTGAGAAAATAGGAAAACAGCGCGCTGAACAGATAAAAGCCCAGCATCAGTCCGCAGTAAACAAAAACTTTATTAAACTGCACGTTGCCCACGCCAACCATAGCATCGATGGCCTCGCCGCTCAGGCGCGGACCGACCAGCGCCAGCAGGTTGGAGATAACGGTCATCAGCAGAGCGAGGATCAGCGTTCCCTTGAACCTTGCCAGATATTTCCACAGCCGTACCAGCACCTGCGCCTGCCGTTTGAGGGAGACGGGTTCTTTTTCGCCAAGGGCCATTCTTCCGACCTTAACGGGCATATTACTCATCTTCCTCACCTCCCATCTGGGTTTGAGCGATCTGCGCATATACCTCGCAGGTCTGCATCAGCTCGCTATGAGTACCTTTGGCAATCGCCTTGCCATCGTCGAGCACCAGAATAATATCACTGTTCATTACAGAGCTGACACGTTGCGCTACCACCACGGTAGTGGGACGAGGACTCATATCCGCAATGGCAGAGCGCATCGCCGCATCGGTGCGGTAGTCCAGCGCCGACGAGGAGTCGTCCAGAATCAATATCTTGGGATCGCCCGCCAATGCTCTTGCCACCAGCAGACGCTGCCGCTGACCGCCCGACAGATTGTGTCCCGATTGGGTGAGCATATCCTCAAAGCCGTCCTTGCGCTCCGCAATAAATTCTGCGGCCTGCGCTCTCTCTGCGGCAGAGCGAAGCTCCGCTTCGTCGATATCACGCTCAAAACGGATGTTACTGCCCACGGTGTCGGCATAAAGAAAATCGTTTTGCAAAGCCACGCCGAACATACCTCGTAGCTCGGAAATGGGAATATCTTTTATATCTCTTCCGTCGACAAATATCTTGCCGCTGCCGGCATCGTAAAAGCGCATAATGAGCTTGATCAGCGTGGTTTTGCCGCTGCCCGTGGCACCGATAATGCCCAGCGTTCCGCCCTTTCGCAGAGAAAAGGAAACGTCCTCCAGATTGTTGCCCCGACCGTTGTAGGAAAAGCAGACGTTTTCAAACACCAGCATATCCTCTCTGGTTTCGCCGCTGCCGCTCTCGGCCAGCTCTTCCGCTTCGGTATCGACATTCAGCACCTCGGCAATACGGTTGGCAGAGGCGATTCCCTTGGAACACATAATAAACATACGGGTAACCGTCATCATAGCGTTGAGGATGATGGTAAAGTAGCTCATAAAGGCAATGATGGTACCCGCTTGCGTCAGACCGCTGTTGACACGGTAAGCGCCCGCCAGAATAACAAATGTCAGACCGCTGTTGAGCAGTATGTTCATCACGGGATTGGTCAGCGCCATCGTCACGCCCGCTTTGGTTTCCGCATCGCTGACATCGGTATTGATGCCGTCAAAGCGCTCTTTTTCATACTCGGTCTTGGACAGCGCCTTGACCACACGGATGCCCGTGATATTCTCACGGACGATGCGTACCATATCATCATTTTTCTGCTGCAGTTTGTCATACAGCGGCACACCCTTATGGGTGACGCTCAGCATAACCCAGGCAATGACGGGCAGTGTGGCCAACAAAATGAGTGTCAGCACCGGCTCCATCACTGCGGTCATTACCACACCGCCGATCAGCATAATCGGCGCACGGATGCCCATTCGTTGCATCATACCTACCATACGGTGAACGTTATAGGTGTCGCCCGTCAGTCGCATCTCCAGTGTCGGAACGGAAAAGGCGTTGATGCGCGCATCGGACAGGCGCAACGTTTTATCAAACAGGTCGCGGCGCATAATCCGTACCGCATCACGCGTACTGGCCGATGCCATACGGTTGGCGGCAATGTTGCCGATCAGCGCCAGCAGCGCGCACAACAGCATAAGTCCGCTGTATATGTAGATGGGGCGCAGGTTGCCGTCAGCACGGGCATTCGGCACTGCGGTATCCAACAGATAGGCCAGGAGTGACGGCAAAAACAGCTCCATCAGCGAGCCGAAAAATTTGATGCTCACACCCCGTGCAATCTTCCAGCGCACAGGGCGGAGATAGTGTAGCAACATTTTCATTGATCATCCCACTCCTTTACACCCTTCAAAGCCTTGTCGAGCAGAAACTTGAGTTGCTCGGCTTCTTGCTCATCAAGTCCTCTGCAGAGTATCTCGTTCCACTCGGACAAAACACCGCTAACCTTTTGACGGGTATCCCCTGCCTTGTCCGTGAGATAGACACGATTGCCCCGTCCGTCGCTCTCATCGGGGCGAATGTCGATAAAACCGCCCTGCTGCAGCTTGTCCAGCTGACGGGTCACATTACTTTTGTTGACGTGCAGGTGCTTGACCAGCTCCTCCTGACGACATCCCTCGTGCCGCCCGATATAAAATAGGTACGGATACTGCACGCTGCGAATGCCCGTTTCTTTTTCAAAACGGTTGTAAAACTGCAGGGCAAAGCGGTGCAGTACACTGATATAACCTGAAATATGTTTCATTTCTTTCCTCCTTAAAAAGTTGCATTTGCAACTATTTACAGTATATCCTCCCAAAAGCCGCCTGTCAATCAAAAAAGTTGCAAGCGCAACTTTTTTTAAATGTAACGCACTGCAAAAAGTGACAAAAGAGGCTCGTGTTATCTTTTATAATATTTATCCCAAAAGGAGGAATTTGTCGTGACTGCCAAAAAAGTTAAGATACTGCTGTTGTCCGTTGCGGCAGGACTGCTCAGCGTAGCGGACAAGCACTACTCTCTGTTTTATCTCTGTGCGCCGACACTCACCGCATCGGCCGAGCGCATCGGTCTGTCAAGACAGGGAGTGCTACTGGGGCAACTGGGTGGATTGTTTTTTGCCGAGGGCAGGCAGTTGTTGCCGCTGATTGCACTGATCTATCTTGTTTGCTCGCTGAAAAAACGTTCCGTTTCCCCCATTCTGCTCTTTTCACTTTCGGCGCTCTACCAAGGGGCGCACTACCAAATAACCGGAGGTCGGCTCAGCGAACTGCTGTTGGGGCTTTGCGCCGCCGTACTCAGCGCTTGCGCCCTCTTTTTTACGGAATATATCAGGGACAAGCAGGCCTGGACCGCACGGCTGGTGCTGTCGCTTATGCTGCTGATGCTGACCGACTCGGTCGTTTTGGGCGGTATATCCATGCAGGTGAGCGCACTGCTGTTGATTCTGCTGTGGGGCAACGAAGAACTGTGGCACACCGCCATCGGCACCACCGTCATCGCTCTGTCGGCCGCCGCCGTGGGGGGTGAATGGTTGTTGCTCCCGATCTATCCCGCCGCAGCCGCGGCAGTCTGTGTGATGCAAAGCGGCGGCAAAAAGCGCTATGCCACAGCCGCTCTGCTGTGCAGTGAGGCGGCATTGCTCATCACGGGTGCTTGGCGCGAATATCCGCTGTGGCTGATATCGCCGCCGCTGTCCTCACTGATTTTTATGTTTTTTCCCAACAAAAAGAGGTCCTCCCCCGTCAGCACCGACGAACTTCCCCGTCGCTATGACGATCTGGTGCGGCAGGTAGAGGGGCTGGAGCAGGCGTCCAGACGGCGCATCTCATTTTACCCCGAGATCGCCTCGCGCGCCACAGAGCTGTTGACGCAGACAGGGGCGCAGGACGTCCGTGTCACCTGCGCCAAGGATTTGTTGGGCGGTTTTTTCTTAGATGCCGCCTTTACCAAAAAAGAAAGTCAGCTCACGACTGCGGCGCTGTTGGGATTGATGGAGCGTGCCTGCGGTGTTTCGCTGGCGGTCAGACGCTACCACGATTCGGGAGAAGAGGTCTACGCCTGCTTTGTGCGCCGACCGCCCTACACCGTGGATTGCGCGGCGCTGTGCCGTACCAAGGAGGGCGAAACGGTGTGCGGTGACTCGGCGCTGGCCTTCAGAGCAGATCAAAATCGCTACGTGCTTTTGCTCAGCGACGGTATGGGCAGCGGCAAGGATGCCTTTGCCCAGAGCCGTTGGACGGTGACGCTGTTACAAAAACTGCTCAAGGCAGGTCTGCGTGCCGAGGGGGCGCTGGGAATGGTACATTCCTCCCTCAAACTGGCACAGCAGGACATAGGCTTTGCCACCGCCGATCTGTGCTCTATTGATCTGTGGAAGTCGACCGCCTCCTTTGTCAAAGCAGGAGCGGTGTCTGCCTTTATCCTGAGTGACAGCGAAATCACCGAGGTCTGCGGCATCTCCATGCCCTTGGGCGCCACGGAAAGCCCCGATATGGCGATCGTGACCGAACAGCTTTCGCCCAATGATCTGATCCTTCTCATCTCTGACGGCGCCTACGAATGTAAGGATGAGATACTCTACGCTCTGCAAAAGCACCGCACTCTCCCTGTACGGGAGTTGGTGCAAAAGCTGATGCACTGTACCGACGGCAAAAGCTCGGACGATGTGACCGTGCTGGTCGCCCGTTTTTGTAAAAACAAATGAAAGGAACAAACCTATGATTAAAGGAATCGGCAAACGGGTGGTGGTACTCACCGATCCCAACAGTAAAATATATGAACAAGCCATATTCATCCTCCGTCAGGACCGTCCCGATATCCCCTGCGACCGCAGTATGCTGGACGAGGCGGAGCGCATTATCAACACCCACATCTTTGCCTCCGCCATGCGCCCCCGCCGCCGCAGACAGCCCTGGCTGCCCGTGCTGATCATCAGTATCACCGTGTCTTTGCTGGTGGGGGTCAGCGTGCTCATCTTTGCCCTTTTGTAACACTTTTATAAAATACGCATAGGATGATTCAGAAACATTCGGAGGTGAAACTTATGAATTTGTGTAATTGCTTCGGGGACAACTGGATCCTCATCGCCATCATCGTGCTGATGCTGATCTTCCTGTGTGACGGTGGTTGCGAAACCAACTACGGTGGTCGCGGCAACAACTGCGATTGCGGTTGCTAAGCAACTTGCGTTGAGCAGGTCGATTTCTCTTCGAGTACCCAATATCAGTGCTCGAGGATAACGTCACAACGTAATTCTAATTGAATCGGCGTTGAGCAGGTCGATTTCTCTTCGAGTACCCAATATCAGTGCTCGAGGATAACGTCACAACGTAATTCTAATTGAATCGGCGTTGAGCAGATCGATTTCTCTTCGAGT
>JAFZEA010000019.1 GCA_017560905.1 Clostridia bacterium | reverse complement strand
GTTATGTGCGGAATTACACCACCTCTGGCGCTCGGCTTGTATGCAGGAATGTCACTGGCTGAATCGGATTTTGGCAAAACGGTCAAAAACGATATGTGGTGGGTATTCGCGCACTTTGCCTTAGAAGTAATTGTGCTGATGGGTTGGTTGCCCATTATCGGTTTGTAAAGGAGGCACCACAGTGAAAAGATTCTTACAAAAAACCGTAGATATTTTCAAATGGATCTTCGGATACGGAATTATGATAGCCCTGTTTGCGGGCGGCGCCACCTTTTTCGGTTACCTAGCCGCAATCATCATCGGCGGAAATACCGCAGCGACCATCTGCACCGTCATCTATGAGCATATCGTTCCCGTTATCATTTACGCCACAAGCATACTGGTTTTATTCGGACTTCTGATTATCTATCTTTCCAGAGAGACCGCACTCACCGCCCGAAAAAAGAAAAAATGACTTCAAAAAGAGGTGTGAACCAAACGGTTTACACCTCTTTTTTTAGTCTACGTTTACGCCCTTTTTAAGAAGATATTTTGCAACAAAATACTCGATCACGATCAGTGCCGCATACACTCCCAAGCAAAGATATATCAAGGCTTTCAAGGAATCCATATTCGCCATTTCGTTACTGATAAACAGCTGCATAATATTCTCATTAAACAGTGCGCACAAAAACGCCGCGCCCAGCACGATCAGCGTTGTCAAAACATACATACAACCGCCGAATAAAAAAGACATTGCGACCTTTGCGCCGTTACAGCGATGCCCGAGAATAATGCCGATATTACCCACTTGTATAAGCGAGAACATCTGCATAAAAACCTCAAGCAACAACACAGAAATCAGCCAAGCGACCGAAGTGTCATACATATCCGCCAGCGGTAACAGCATACTTTTTAAAAACTCAAAGTTTTCTTTGGTGCCGAGCATAATGAGCAATGCCGCAGCAGATACAGCAATACCAATGACCAGATTCAGTGCGGCGGCAAAAAATTTTGAAGTATACAGCGTGCCTTTGGTCACCGGCAGAGTATGCGTGAGATAACTTCTGTCCCCGTAAAAACCGTTGGCCAGATTGACCCAAGTGTGAATGATTACGTTGATGATCAATCCGAAAATTCCCGAAACGGCAAATCCAAAACTGATCGATGTCACAAGCTCCCAAACAGCGGAATTTTCAATCAAACCAAACAGTTTGGTGGCTACGGAAAGCAGCAGTGTCAGCGTGGCATATATCAAAATCACTTTGTTAAACGCATCACGCAAATCATATTTTAAGAGTTTTCTCAGCATCTGAACATCCTCCTGAAGATCTCGTCGACAGAGCCGCCCTCACGCGTCCTCAGTTCATCGGCCGACTCCTGTAATACTACCTGACCTTTATCAATAAAGATGACCTCGTCCAAAATTCGCTCCACGTCGCTGATCAGATGGGTAGAGATCAGCACACTTGCTCCCTGGGCAAAGTTGGAGAGAATGGTATTGAGAATGTAATCTCTTGTGGCGGGATCCACACCGCCCAAAGGCTCATCCAGAATATACATATCTGCCTTACGGCTCATTACCAGTACCAGTTGCACCTTTTCCTGCATACCCTTACTCATCTTGAGCAATCGTTCTTTAGGGTCAAGATCCAGTGCCGCCAACAACTTTTCGGCCTTTTGTCTGTCAAAATTATCATAAAAATCCGAGAAGTATGTCAGCACCGCTTGCACTGTCATACGCTTGTCAAGATAGGTGCGTTCGGGCAAATAGGCAATACTCCGCTTACTTTCCACACCTATAGGTTTACCCTTTACGGTGATTTCTCCCTCCGTGGGAGTAAGCAAGTCATTGATCAGTTTGATCAGTGTGCTTTTTCCCGCACCGTTTTTACCCAAGAGTCCGATGATCTTATCGGATGGCAAAGACAAATTGATATTTTTAAGTATCTCTTTTTCCCCATATTTTTTGCTGATATTTTTACATTCCAGAAGTGTCAAAGTCCTCTCCCCCTAAATCTTCAAGATAAATTACGGCTTGCTCGGCCGAAAAGCCGAGTTTTTTCATTCCCGCAAGATATTCCGCGCTGATGTTTTTAGCATATTCCAAACGAAGCGCATATATTTTTTCACTGTCACAACTTACAAACTTTCCGTTGGTGCGCTCCGTGTATATCAGCCCCAAGTTCTCCAACTCTCCCAAGGCTTTTTGCACGGTGTTGGGATTGACCTTGGTCATCATCGCCAGTTCTCTGACCGACGGCAAGCGCTCCCCTGCGGCAAGCGCACCCGAAACAATATACGTTTTGAGCTGTTCTACCAGTTGAATATATATGGGAATATTGTTATCAAAAACAAAGTCCATAAACACCTCCGTTGTATCACTTGACTAATACAATGATACAATCTTCTTTTCTATTTGTCAAGAAAAAAATGAGTGAACCCTGTAGGGCTCACTCATTTTTATTTTTTCTCTGCGATCATTTGATCCAGTATTTCTGCCGCATACTCCACAAAAATAAGGCAGGGACGCTTTTTATAAAACTCAGCATCTCTCGGTGTGGGCACCGGACCGGTCGTGGTTTCCAAGCCCTCCAGCAGTTGTCGGCAACAGATCGTATTATATTTTTCCTTAAACTTTGCCGCCATATCCTGAATGCGCGCATAATGGTCGGTAATCACCGAGGGATCACTGACATCGTCATATCCCCACAAAGCACCTGCCACCATAAACATACCCGTCACAGCACCGCAAGTTTCTCTGAGCCTGCCCATACCGCCACCAAAGGAGGAGGAAAGACGAAGCGCTTCCTTTTCCTCCATACCGGTCACATCGGCAAATGCGGTAAACACCGCCTGCGCGCAGTTGTATCCGGAGCAAAACAGTTCTCTTGCCCGCATTTTATGATCCATAATAAATCTTCCCCTTTTTGAAACTTAAATTCCAAACACTCTCTTAGCATTTTCCGAAAGAATCAAGCGCCGCTCTTCGTCGGTGAGCTTAAGCGCCATAAAGTTCTCGATCTCCTTTGCAGGTGACCACAGCGGATAGTCAGTACCAAACAGCACTCTGTCAGCACCGTAGAGGCGGATCAGTTCCACCGTTTCCTCCGGCGAAATATATTGCATACTGGAGCAGCAATCCACATAAAGATTGGGCATTCCCGCCAAAGACTGACCCGCTTGTTGCCATACCGACCAACCACCGAAATGAGCACCGATCAAAGTAAGATGCGGATAAGCTTTTAAAATCGGAAGCACACGATTGGGGTTGGAATTGTCATAGCGGTTATCCCCCGTATGCATTAAAATGGGAAGAGCCTCCCGCTGACAGATTTCGCAAATCTTAAGGCACTTCGGGTCATCCACCTTAAAATCCTGAATATCGGGATGCAACTTAACGCCGCGCAATCCAAGCTCTTTGAGATGGCGCACATCCCCCTCCATATCCTCACTGTCGGGATGGAGGGTACCCAGACCAACCATAAGTCCGTTGCTTTCTGCTACGCTGCGGGCAATAAATTCGTTGATGCTGATCACTTGCTTTGGTGCCGTGGCAACGGATTGTACCACAAATCGGTCAATTCCGACACTGCGACCCTCTTTGAGAAGAAAATCCGTCGTACCGTCGGCATAGGGAATCTCCCCGTAAAAGTTGCCCGTGCTCTGAGCGGCTTTGGCGGCAATCTTTTCGGGGTAAATGTGACAGTGCGCATCAATTACAAAATATTTTCCGTCAATCACTTTACTACCGTCCTATGCGTCCAGTCCCAACTTTTTGGCGGCTTGCTCACGCATTTTATACTTGAGTATCTTTCCTGCCGCATTCATCGGGAATTCCTCGACAAAATCAATATAGCGCGGCACCTTGTGTCTGGCCATATTGTCATTGATATAGGCTTTCATCTCTTCCTCGGTCATCGTTTCCCCTTCTTTGAGGATGATACAGGCCATAATTTCTTCGCCGTAGCGTTTGTCGGGAACACCGATGACCTGCACATCTCTGACCTTGGGATGCGTATAAATAAATTCTTCGATTTCTTTAGGATAAATATTCTCACCGCCGCGGATGATCATATCTTTCAAGCGACCTGTGATCAGATACGTGCCATCGGGACGACGGCAAGCCAGATCACCCGTATGCAACCAACCGTCCTGATCTATGGCAGCGGCCGTTGCCTTGGGCATTTTATAGTAGCCCTTCATAATATTATAGCCGCGGGCAACAAATTCACCGTTGACTCCATCGGGACAATCTTCACCCGTTTCGGGATCCACGATCTTACACTCTACGTTGGCAAAGGCAGTACCCACCGTTTCGGTGCGCACCTCAAGAGAATCGTAATAACTGCTCATAGTACAGCCGGGAGATGCCTCGGTCTGACCGTAAACAGATACGATCTCTTTCATATTCATAATATCAGCAGCTTTTTTCATCAAGTCGGCAGGACAGTTGGCGCCTGCCATGATACCCGTCCGAATATAGGAAAAGTCCGTCTTGTCAAAATCAGGATGCTGCATCATAGCAATAAACATAGTGGGCACACCGTTAAAGGTCGTGATGTGCTCATTATGCACACAAGCCAGCGCAGGCTTGGGTGAAAAATAGGGCAAGGGATACATTGTGGCACCGTGTGTCATAGCAGCGGTCATAGACAGAACCATACCGAAGCAGTGGAACATAGGCACCTGTATCATCATACGGTCAGCGGTAGACAGATCCATATGATCGCCAATGTATTTACCGTTGTTGACTACGTTGTAATGAGTCAGCATAACACCCTTGGGAAAGCCCGTGGTACCGGACGTGTACTGCATATTGCAGACATCGTCTTTGTTGACGGCGGCTGCCATACGGTAGACCTCTTCCACGGGTACCTGTGAAGCGCGCATCAATGCATCCTCCCATGTCATACAACCCTTTTGGCGGAAGCCGACGGTAATAACATTTCGCAAAAACGGCAGTTTACGGCTGTGAAGCGGACGACCCGACTTGAGGGTATCCAGCTCAGGACACAATCTGCCGATGATCTCGCCGTAATGGTTATCCTTACCGCCCTCGGTCAGTATCAGGGTATGGGTGTCCGATTGACGAAGCAGATATTCTACCTCGGCAATCTTATAAGCGGTATTTACGGTCACCAGTACCGCACCGATCTTGACCGTTGCCCAAAAGGCAATATACCACTGCGGCACATTGGAAGCCCAGACCGCCACGTGATGACCCGCCTTAACGCCCATATCAATGAGGGCGCGGGCAAAGGTATCCACATCGTCACGAAACTCGCTGTAGGTGCGGGTATAGTCAAGAGTCGTATATTTAAAGGCATACTGATCGGGAAATTCCTCCACCATACGGTCAAGCGCCTGAGAGAAGGTCAAATCGATCAGCAGATCTTTTTTCCATACAAATTTACCCGTATGGGCACGATTGTAATACAGTGTTTTCTCGTTGCGGGAGGTGTCGCTGAACTGCTTCATAAAGTTGACGTACTGAGAGAATATGATCTCCATATCGTCCAGTTCCTCGCACCACTTGGGATCCCAGACAAGGGAAATAAAGCCGTCGTAATTGACAGAACGCAGTGCCAACATCATTTCTTTAATCGGCAACTCGCCCTCACCGGCCAGACAAAATTCCACGCCGTCATCAGTCTTCATACCGTCGCAGAACTGCACGTGACGCAGATAGGCGCCCAGATTCTGAATGATCTCCTCTGCAGATTCACCGCATCCGAAATAGGCAGCCGACATATTCCACAGCGCCGCCAGATGGTCACAAGCAAAGCGATTGAGCATCTCGCGCAGCAGTGCGGTATTGCTGAACAAGCCCGAAGTTTCCAGTAACAGCGTTACATTTTTCTCCTCAGCTTCCGTCAAAACAGCAGCAATACAATCGGCAACAGCATCCATCGCCGTTTCATCAGCATCCCACGCCTTGACGCGAACACCCGGAATATGCAAATTGGAGGCTATCTCCAGACAGCGGCGAATTTCCTCAATTGAGGACTCCTCTGCCTCATCATCTGCCAGATTGCACAGGGTATCAATGCAGGGCAACTGAAGTTTTTTCTCATACAGTCGGCGCAGGGTCGCCGCTGCTGTGTAATCGTGAAAAGCCCCGTCCTTATCGGTAAAAAGACGGTTATTGATATTGTGAAGTTCGATACCGCCAAAACCCAGTTCTACTGCGATATCGCAAAATTCTTCAAATGTATTGTGATGCCACCCACGTGTGGAAAAAGACAGTTTCATAGATTACGCCTCCTCGTAGACGATCTTGTTTACGGCGTTGATATAAGCACGGATACTGGCACCGATAATGTCGGTGGAAATACCGTTACCTGAATAAAGTTTTCCGCCGGCACGCAGCTTGACAATGGCGGAACCCATCGCCTCTTTACCCTCGGTGACCGACTGAATCTGAAAATCATCCAGCTCATAGTGATGTCCAATGATCTGGTCAATGGCCAAAAAGGCGGCATCAATGGGGCCGTCACCAATGCAGATACCCTGCATCGCGGTGTCATTTTTGCTCAGTGTGATCTGGGCGCTGGAAGAAATAATATTACCGTTATTGATAATATAATTGACAAGTTTATACGTTGCGGGAACCTGCAGTGCCACGCTGGCAACAATAGCTTCCAGTTCTTTGGCACCTACGGTCTTTCTGGCCGCCACGCGCAAAAATTCCTCATAAACCTTGGCCTGATCTTCATCAGAGAGATCATATCCCAGCTTGGAAACCGCCGTAATAACCGCTGTCTGATCGTCCTTACCGTCCAGTCGGATGCCGCTCTCGTCCACATTGGCAACGGTAACAGCGGATTTCTCATTCTTGGCATTCTGGGCGATCCATGCAATTTGTTTTACAGCACGGTGCAGCTCGGTCACCCTTACAGAACAGGCAAAACCATAGGTATTACCGCAGTTTTTGACCATATCGGCAAAAACTTCCAGCGACAGACCGCTGCCGTCCACACAAGCCTTAATGCCCTCAACACCGGCACGTACCGCCAATATGGCAGAAGCGCAGGCAAGGCCGTTTTTATCCTCACAGCAGACGGATACGGGAACACTGATCTTATCAGCAACAGCACCTGCAAATGCAGCAAAATCGTCGGGCATCATTTCCGCCGCACTGTCACATAATGAAATACAGGTAGCTCCTGCAGAAACGGCCGCCTCCAGTGCCTCGGTGAGAAAATCGTTCTCGGCACGAGTGGCATCCACAGCGCAAAATTCCACGTCTGCGCACTTGGCCTTAGCGGCAGCTACCGCCTCGGCAATATAGGTCAACATAACGGGAGGCTTTTTACGGGCGGTATACTCCATACCTACGGGAGAAAGGGGCAGTTCGATCCTGATACGGCCGTGCTTTGTGGCACTCAGCGCCGCTACCGCATAGTCAATGCTCTCCATACTGCTGCCGGCCGCTACCGACAACACCGCATTTTTCACAAAAGAGGATACCGTACGTACAAACAGAATATCCGTCTTGGCATTTATAATTTCCGGCAACTCAATTACATCCACATTTAGCTTTTCAAGATGTCTTGCAATCTCGATCTTCTCCTTGAAGCCAAAGGCTCCGTCCTTACGGCACAATGTTGTGTCTGCAATTTTAATTTGTTTCATAACGGTCGTTCCTTTCTGTCCGAAAAATGGTGTCTGTACATTTCAGAGCACTCTAAAGTCAAAAAAGTCCCTGAGGTCAAAGACCTCAGGGACGAAAATGCATCCGTGGTACCACCCTGATTACCGCATAATGCGGTCACTCAACTCGGCTCAAACAAGCCTGATGCCATGGTAACGGGGCAATCCGTAGCCACCTAATAATAGTTCAGCGGCTCTGCTCGGGAGTGAGACTTTTCTCTTTTCTTACACTGTCTTACACCAACCGACAGCTCTCTGAAGTGAAGATAAAGGGAAAATAATTCCGTCAATGCATTTATTTTTATATTTTTGGATTATAGCACAACATTTTTGTTTTGTCAACAAAAACAAAACAAATTACTTGTCGAGTTTATAGATCCAGTTGTACTTGTCCTCGGTCTTGCCCCACTGGATACTGGTCAAAGTATCATAAAGGTGCTGGGTCAGCGTACCGATCTCACCGTTGTTAACAGTGTACTTTTTGTCCTTATAGCAGAGTTCTCCGATGGGAGAAATAACTGCGGCAGTACCGCAACCCCAAGCTTCTTTGAGTGTGCCGTTTTCCATAGCCTCGGCCAACTCGTCGATGCTGAGCAGGCGCTCACTGACCTTGTAGCCCTCATTGCGCAGGACTTCAAGACAGGACATTCTGGTAATACCGGGAAGAATGGAGCCGCTGAGCATAGGTGTTACTACCTCATCACCGATGAGGAACATAACGTTCATAGCACCCACTTCTTCGATATACTTTCTCTCCACGCCATCCAGCCACAGTACCTGAGAGTAGCCTTTCTGTGCGGCACGCTCACCGGCACGGGTGGAAGCAGCATAGTTACCGCCGCACTTGGCATATCCCGTACCGCCGCGAACGGCACGCACATCCTCATCCTCGATCATAATCTTGACGGGATTGATGCCCTCGGCATAGTAACTGCCAACGGGAGAAGCAATAATAACAAACACGGCATTGTGTACGGTGTGAACACCCAAAGACTCGTCATTACCGAACAAGAAGGGACGCAGATAGAGAGAGGTACCCTCAGCGGAAGGTGTCCAGTCCTGCTCACACTTTACAAACTCAGTAAGTGCCTCAAATGCAATGTCCTCGGGAATCTCGGGCAAGCAAAGACGTTCAGCAGAACGATTCAATCTGCGGATGTTTTCCATCGGGCGGAACATCTGCACCTTACCGTCGGCGCAACGATAGGCCTTAAGTCCCTCAAAAATCTCCGCACCGTAGTGAAGCACGGTGGAAGCAGGATGAATCGGAATGGGCGCAAAGGGTACGATTCTGGCATTGTACCAGCCCTTATCGGCCGAATAATCCATCATAAACATATGATCGGTAAAGATCTTACCGAAACCGAGAGTAGCGCTGTCGGGCTTTTCTTTCAAAGTCGCAGCTTTGGTAAACTTGATATCCATAACTTACTCCTTATTTAAAATCGGCACCGATCTGCATTGCCTTGAGATTGAGGTCATACAGATTGGCTTTTTTGGCGGAAACAACCTTGCTCAGTGCGGCACGGACAGATTCCTCGTTAAAGTCATCCAGAACGCTGAGCAATTTGCCGGTAATGATCATATTGGCGAGTGTGGCAATACCGTTCTCCCCTGCCAGCGCAGTAGCAGGCACATAGTATACGGTGACGTCGTCACGCTCCACCTTTCTGTCAATCAGCGTAGAGTCAGCCAAAATGATGCCGCCGGGAGCCACAGTGCTCTCATACTTATCCAGAGAAGGCAGATTCATAGCCACCAGAATATCGGGATTTGAAACGATGGGAGAACCCACGGGTTCATCGCTGAGGATAACGCTACAGCTGGCTGTACCGCCGCGCATCTCGGGACCGTAAGAGGGCAACCAACTGACTTGCTTGTCATCAATCAGACCCTTGTAGGCCAAAAACTTACCGGCAAACAGAATACCCTGTCCACCGAAACCGGAAATCAAAATCTGCTTGGTACTCATTTGGCTTCCTCCTTTGCGCTTCTGTCCTTATATACGCCCAAAGGATAATAGGGCAACATATTGTCCTCCAGCCATTTCAGTGCTGCCTGAGGTGTCAAACCCCAGTTGGTGGGACAAGTGGAAACAACCTCGATCAGAGAAAAGCCCTTGCCCTCGATCTGATTTTGAAATGCCTTTTTGATCGCCTTTTTGGCGGCACGGACATTTTTAACGTTGTTAACGGTAACACGCTCCAGATACTCCGGTCCGTCCAGCTCAGAAAGCATCTCACAAACCTTGACGGGAAAACCGCAATGCTTGGGATCACGGCCATAGGGAGAAGTCTGTGTTACCTGACCGGGCAAAGAGGTAGGCGCCATCTGACCGCCGGTCATACCGTAAATGGCATTGTTGATAAAGATAACGGTAATGTTTTCATTTCGGGCGGCAGCGTGAACAGTTTCTGCCATACCGATGGAAGCCAAATCACCGTCACCCTGATAGGTAAATACGATGTTGTTTTCGGGATCGGAACGCTTAACACCGGTAGCAACCGCAGGGGCTCTGCCGTGGGCGGCCTCGATCATATCACAGTTAAAATAGTTATATGCCATAACAGAGCAACCAACCGGTGCAATACCGATGGTTCTGCCCTCGATGCCCAGTTCATCGATCGCCTCTGCCACCAGACGGTGAACGATACCGTGGGTGCAACCGGGGCAATAGTGGAGCGGTACATCTGTCAAAGCGTGGGGTTTATCAAATACGACCATTATTTTGCACCTCCGTTTTTCGCTGCGGTTTCAATGGCGGCCAATACCTGCTCGGGGGACGGGATCATACCGCCCACACGGTTGCACAGAGTAACAGGCGCACTGCATTCGGTAGCAAGACGAACGTCTTCGATCATCTGACCCATGGACAGCTCGACCGAAATATATTCCTTGATCTTGCCCATAGTTTTGGCAAAGGCTGCCGTGGGGAACGGCCACAGAGTGATGGGACGGATCAAACCGACCTTAATGCCCTTCTTGCGAGCTTCCGCAACGGCATTTTTGGAAACACGGGCAGCAATACCAAAGGCTACTACGCAGTATTCCGCATCCTCCATCATGTATTCCTCATACATGGCCTCGTTTTCCTCGATGACCTTATAACGCTCATAGCGCTCAAAATTGACCTTTTCCAGTTCATCGGGCTGTAAGAACAGAGAGTTTACGATATTGTGTTCTCTCTCCATCTTGGTTCCGGTGGTAGCCCAAGGCTTTGCTACAGGCTCGCTTGCCGCAAAGTCAAGAGATACGGGTTCCATCATCTGTCCCATAGTACCGTCGGCCAGAATCATAGCGGTCATACGGTATTTGTCTGCCAGATCAAATCCCTTAACGGTCAGCTCTGCCATTTCCTGTACGGAATGAGGAGCTAAAACGATCATTTTGAAATCGCCGTGGGCGCCGCCGCGGGTAGCTTGAAAATAGTCGGACTGGCTGGGCTGAATGCCGCCAAGACCGGGGCCGCCGCGCTGAACGTTGACGACCAGTGCAGGAAGATCGGCGCCTGCCAGATAAGACAGACCCTCACCTTTCAGAGAAATACCGGGGCTGGAAGAAGAAGTCATAACTCTCTTGCCGGTAGAAGAAACGCCGTATACCATATTGATTGCGGCAATCTCACTCTCCGCCTGCAGAAATGTTCCGCCGATCTTGGGCATTTTTTTAGCCATATATGCGGCAATCTCTGTCTGCGGTGTGATGGGATAACCGAAATAATGACGGCAACCTGCCAGAATAGCAGCCTCGGCAATCGCCTCGTTGCCTTTCATAAGTACTTTATCTGCCATATCATTCACTACCTTTCCACTTTGATAATACAGTCGGGACACATAATGGCACAGGACGCACAGCCGATACAAGCTGCCTCGTCCTTGAGTTGTGCCGGATGATGGCCCTTTTTGTTGATCTTGTCCGGTGCGATCTCGAGCAGTCCTTTGGGACAAGCATCGACACACAGACCGCAACCCTTACACTTATCGGTTTTAAAAGTAAGATTTGCCATAGTTCTCTACCCTTTATGTTATATAAGTTTCTTTTGCAGCTGTAAGGGAAACAGATTTTCTATCTTTCCCTGCAGTTGTTGATACAATGATGCCTCTACGGCGGTAAACCTCAGCGGTTTTCCGCTCAGCGCCTCGACCTCCCGGGCATAACGGAGGGTGGACAAAACATCCTCTGCGCTTGTCAGCGCACCGAGATTGGAATTGTTGACAATGCCGGTAAACGGTAAGCCGCAAGCCCGCTCGATCTCCGCCATAACCTCCAGTGTGGAGGTGGCATCGGGTGTCAAAGGACGGTAGCAGTTGACCACCATCAGCATATCATAGTTGTTTTCGCGCAGAATATCGGGCACAATACGCCCCAGCGCATAAGCGCCGCGATCATCGCCGCCGATGTCCAGAATGAAATATCCCTCTCTCGGGTCGGTGATACAGTACATATCAGCAGGCAGCGCGGGAATGTCCACGTTGGTATTGGCATACTCCGAACAAATCAGTCGAATGCCTGCTGCTTCAAAATCCGCCTTACTGTCTTTGGTACGAAAATAGGGATTGACGATATCAAGATCCGCCACACTGACCTTGTCCTGTCGGTTTTTCAAGGCAAACGCCAGATTGACGGCCACATTGGTCTTACCGCTTCCGTAGTGACCGCAAAGCAATGTAAGTCTTTTACAGTTCATAGGACACCTTACAGTTTGTTTCTTTGAATCTTACCGCTGACCGTCTTGGGCAGGCTGTCACGGAATACCACAATTCTGGGGTACTTGTAAGGTGCAGTATGTTTTTTGACGTAATTTTGTATTTCTTTTTTGAGTTCTTCTGTAGGCTCGGTGCCGTTTACCAGCACGATACTGGCCTTAACCACCTGCCCTCTCACCTCGTCAGGAGCGGCGGAAACACCGCACTCCAGTACGTAGGGCAACTCCATAATAACGCTCTCAATCTCAAAGGGTCCGATGCGGTAACCAGAGGACTTGATAACATCATCCACACGGCCAACGTACCAGTAGAAGCCGTCCTCATCACGCCAAGCTACATCGCCCGTGTGATAATAACCATCGTACCAGACCTCTTTGGTCTTGGCTTCATCATTGTAATACCCTGTAAACAGACCACAGGGGGCGCCGTCTGCCACACGGACAACGATCTCACCGTTTTCGCCATCGGGTACGTCGTTACCATCAGCATCGACCAGATGCACGTCATAGATGGGAGCAGGTTTACCCATAGATCCGATCTTATGCGATGCGCCCACCATATTGCCGATGATCATTGTACTCTCTGTCTGACCGAAGCCCTCGATGATCTGCAGACCCGTCGCCTTTTCAAACTGGCGGTAAACCTCGGGGTTCAGTGCCTCGCCCGCTGTCGTCATATGCTGAACGGAAGAAAAGTCGTACTTGGAAATATCCTGCTTAATCATCATACGGAGCATAGTGGGCGGTGCACAGAAGGTGGTGATATGATACTTGGCAAACATCGGCAGAATATCTGCGGCATCAAAGCGGTCAAAGTCATAAACAAAAGTAGCCGCTTCGCACAGCCACTGGCCGTACAGCTTACCCCACATGGATTTGGCCCAACCGGTATCGGAAATGGTAAAGTGCAGGCCGTCGGGATCAACGTTGTGCCAATATCTGGCAGTATGGAAATGACCCAGTGCATATTTGTAGTTATGGGCTGCGATCTTGGGATAACCGGTCGTACCGGAGGTGAAGAACATCAGCATCAAATCGTCGCCGCCGGGAGCATCCTTGGTACGGTTGTAATGAGTGCTGTAAAGGGTGTATTCCTCATCAAAGCTTCTCCAGCCCTCACGGGTGCCGCCCACAATAAGCTTGTGCTGAAGTTCAGGGCACTTGGCCGCCGCAACATCTACCTGATCGGCGGTATCACCGTCTGCGGTACAGACAATGGCACAAACGCCTGCAGCTTTAAAGCGGTATTCAAAATCGTGTTCCAGCAACTGATTGGTAGCGGGAATAACGATGGCGCCCAACTTATTGAGTCCGATCATTGCAAACCAGAACTGATAGTGGCGCTTAAGCACCAGCATAACACGGTCGCCTTTTTTGATACCCAAAGACTTAAAGTAGTTTGCGCACTGGGCAGAAGCTTTTTTGATATCCTTAAAGGTGAAATTACGCTCAACTTTGTCACGGGAGATGTGAAGCATTGCCCGCTTGTCAGGCTCTCTGTCTGCAAGTGCATCTACCAGATCAAAGGCAAAGTTGAAGTTTTCGGTATTTTTGAAGGTAATGGATGTGGGTGTACCGTTTTCATTTTCAACGATGTCCACATATTTGTTATAGATACGGTCTTTGGCATCTCGCTTGATGGCAGGCTTGTCCTCGACAGTGGGTGTCAGCTCGGGGATGGGTTCACCGGTGGGGTTAAGTACGATGGCATAGAACACGCAGTCCTTACCGCCTACGGCGATCATACCGTGCGGCTTGTCCGAGTCAAAATAGATGCTGTCACCGGGGCCGAGCACCTCACGGTGTCCGCCGACCTGCACAAGCAACTGCCCCTCTATGACCAAGTCACACTCCTGACCGGCGTGGGTGGTCAGCTCAATATCTTTCTGCTCGGCGGCAGGATCATAGTTACAGCGAACGTACAAAGGCTCTGCAATACGGTTTTGGAAAGCATATGCCAGATTGTAATACGTCATACCGTGTGCCTGAGAGACCTGCTGACCTGCGCCCGCCTTGGTAACGGTGTACGATTTAAGTTTGGGGCTGTAGCCCTCGATAATGTCTGTAACGTTAACATTCAGTGCCAAAGCGCAACGGTAGATAAAGGCAAAGTTGAGATCGCTCTCGCCCGCTTCGCACTGCAGATACTCCTCCACGGATACGTCGGTTTTGAGCGCCATCTCTTCTACGCTCAAGCCCTCCAGCTCACGGAGTTCCTTGATACGCGACGCCATTTCTTTGATTTTAAAATCCAGACCTGTCATTGATTGCATAGTTTTTCTCCATTCCGGAACGAGGTTCTTACGAAAAAGGCACTCCGTCCCAAAGTAATGCCTTTGAGACGAGTGCCGAAATATCGTATCACCCGCGGTACCACTCAAATTGCAGTAAATACTGCCACTCTCGGAATCTGACAATTCCTATGCTTTTACGCAGCAATCACGGGGAAATTCTACTGACCTTTTAACGCAGAGCCCACGAAATTCAAAACGGAGTCCGTATATTTCGTCTCACCCTAAGGCTTTCTTTTTCCCGGCTCGGAAGCTACAAATAGGCAAATCTCTCTATGGCTTGCACCGACCGCCACTTCTCTTAAAGAGAGGCTCTTGCATACCCTCTTCGTCAACGCCTTTAATAAATATATATAATAGTATCACAAGTTAATTTTTTTGTCAATACTTTCTATCACAGTTTATTTCTTTGAATTTTGCCGCTGATGGTCTTGGGCAATTCATCTCGGAACACGACAATTCGAGGATACTTATAGGGTGCGGTGCGCTTTTTGACGTAATCCTGAATCTCTTTTTTGAGTTCATCGGTAGGCTCGGTACCCTTTACCAGAACGATACTGGCCTTAACAACCTGACCTCTCACCTCATCGGGGGCGGCAGAAACACCGCACTCCAATACATAGGGCAGCTCCATAATAACGCTCTCGATCTCAAAGGGACCAATGCGGTAGCCGGAAGACTTGATCACATCATCCACACGGCCGACGTACCAGAAAAAGCCGTCCTCGTCCCGCCAGGCGGTGTCACCGGTGTGATAGTAACCGTCATGATGCACCTCTCTGGTCTTATCCTCATCACGATAATAACCAAGGAACAGACCGCAGGGCACCTTGTCGGAGGTTTTAATAACGATCTCACCCACCTCGCCGTCAGCAACAGACTTGCCGTCGGCATCTACAATGTCCACATCGTAAAGCGGAGAAGGTTTTCCCATAGAGCCGAGCTTATGAGTGTCACCCATAAGGTTGGCAATGCTGAGGGTGGTTTCGGTCTGACCGAAGCCCTCCATAATTTGCAGACCTGTCGCCTTTTCAAACTGCAGATAGACCTCGGGATTGAGGGCCTCACCTGCCGTGGTCATATGACGGATGGAAGAAAGATCATATCGGGAAATATCCTCTTTGATGAGCATACGCAGCATAGTGGGCGGTGCGCAGAACGTGCTGATCTGATATTTGGCAAACATAGGCAAAATATCAGCTGTAGAAAAGCGATCAAAGTCATAGGCAAATATCGCACCCTCACACAGCCACTGACCGTACAGTTTGCCCCACAATGCTTTACCCCAGCCGGTATCGGAAATGGTAAAGTGTAAGCCGTCATCGGTCACACCGTGCCAATATTTGGCTGTGATATAGTGACCCAGCGCATACTTGTAGCTGTGCGCTGCGATCTTGGGATAACCGGTCGTACCGGAGGTAAAAAACATCAGCATCGGATCGTTGCCGCAGGCGGTATCCTCGTTACGATAAAAGTGCGTACTGAACAGACCGTACTCCTCGTCAAAGTTCTTCCAGCCCTCTCTCTCACCACCGACCAACACCTTGGTCTTCAGCGAAGGACTGCGAACCTCAGCCAATTCGATCTGGTGAGCCACATCGCCGTCAGCGGTGGCGATCACAGCGCTGACCTCAGCTGCATTGAAGCGATACTCAAAGTCCTTCTCCACCAACTGATTAGTGGCAGGAATGGCGATTGCGCCCAGCTTGTGCAGGCCGAGAATGGCAAACCAGAACTGATAATGGCGCTTAAGCACCAGCATAACACGGTCACCTTTTTTGATGCCTAAAGATTTAAAATAATTGGCACACTGCGCAGAAAAACGCTTCATATCATTGAAGGTCAAGCGGCGTTCCTCTTTATCGCGTGTCAGATGGATCATTGCCGTTTTGTCGGGTGTTTTCTTAGCGATGGCATCCACGATATCAAAGGCAAAGTTGAACTGATCCTCATTTTCAAAGTCGATGGATCTGAGCATACCGTTCTCATCTTCAACGGTTTTGATAAACTTGTCACTGACCCACTGCTTTTCGGTGTGAGCGGTCACAAGATTGCGGCGAACGGCAGTTTCCTTTACCTCCTCGCCGGGCATTACCACCGCCAAAAACAAGCAGTCCTCCCCGTCAACGGCAATCATACCGTGAGGCTCGGAAGAATTATAGTATATGCTGTCACCGGCATTCAGATATTCGATATTGTCACCCACCTGGATCTTGAGTCTTCCGCTGAGGACGTAGTCAAATTCCTGACCGGAATGCTTGGCCAAGTGAATGGGTTTATCCTGTAACTGCTCCTGATACTCATAGCGCACCCAGTGCGGCTCCGCAATCTTTTTACGAAACATCGGTGCCAGATTCTGAATCTCTATGCCGTTTTCCTTAGCCGTGTGCTGCCCCTCACCTTTACGGGTAATGGTGTAAGAGGACAACAGTGCGCTCTTACCTTCCAGCAGATCGGTGATGCCGATGCCAAAGGCAAGGGAGCATTTGTGAATAAAAGTAAAGGGAAAATCCAACAGGCCGTTTTCATACTGTCTGTATTCTTCAACGGTCACTTCTGTTTTGGCGGCCATCTGGGCTTCACTCAGACCGACAATCTCGCGCATTTCCCTAATTCGTTTAGCCACCTCTAAAAGTTGATTGGTTTCTACAGTTGCCACTTAAAATCCCTCCTTAGTAGTTTGAAATAAAAAACACTCGCCTCAAAAACTTTGAGACGAGTGTGAATAAACACATCCGCGGTACCACTCAAATTGCAGTAAATACTGCCACTCTCGGAATCTGACAATTCCTATGCTTTTACGCAGCAATCACGGGAAGCGCTACTGATCAAAACATCGACGTTCGAACTTCCGGCTCAGAAGTGATGGGCTGTCATAAATACCTGTTATTCGCTTGCACCAAACGCGAACTCTCTGTAAACGCAGTATTTATAGCCGTCTTCGTCACAGCCTTTATTATTTTTTATTATGATATCATCACATTTTATGATTGTCAATATTTTTTTGCAAATTTATAAGAGGGCCTATCGCCAAATGCTGTGAATGGCCAGTTTGTCAAAGGTTGCCGACAGATCAGCAAGATAGGCAGCCCTGCCCTTTTCTTCGGTAACGGTATCGCTGACACCTGCCGAGTCGATGGTCAACGGTACGCCCACCGCTTTGGCCTGGTCAAGCAATTCTGTGCAGTTTTTCTCTATCAGCTCCGCATTCAGATAATCGTGTCCCTTGCTTTCATATGTCTGCACGCAGGGAGAGCAGGTGAAATGCAAGGGGATATTGCGCTGTTTCATAGTGACGGTCAGCTGATATTTCTTGCCTTTTTCCAAGGGGATATAGAGATCACGGACATAGAAAAAGGTACTGTCATCAATGCTTTCCAGATATGCCGAGCCGTCATCATAGACCGAGCCGATGCCCGATTCTCCAAGATCCGTCAAAAAATCAAACGGAACATTCTCCGACGACTCCATATCAAAAAGAACTTTTGTTTCGTTACCCTCATCATCACATTCAACAAAACGGAGCGACATCACTCTGAGTTCTCCTCCGCCGGAGCCGTCAGGCGAGCTGACATAGACGCCCAATCTTGCCATCAGATTGTCCTCTTCCACCTCAAACACCGAGGTAGCGCGGGTCTGATCAGTTATACTGCTCAGACTGATGCTACTGCCCACGACCGGTTCACGTGTGTCCACACCGGTAATGTTATAGATATATTTTCCGGGATAAGTCAGATGGGCAGCACCGTCCATTCCCGGCTGAATCTGATCGGCAAAAAACGAAAGAGATTCCAGCGGTGCCAAGTACATAAAGTTGGCATCTTTGACATAGGGAAAGGCGTGATACTCATCCTCGCGAGAAAGATACGGAGTGAGCATACCGATTGCGATCATATGCTCGGCATCCACCTCTCGGATGCCGTCACACAACTGTTGCAAAAACAACTCAAAGATTTCAAGTGATGTTCTCTCAGCTGACATTCCGGGTCTGGGGATATTGCTGATTACATAGGCTCCGAAATAGGGTTCATCCACCATCTTTTCGGCGATATATTGCCAAAAGGAAGCAACGTTTTCAGCAAAATCGGAGTCAGTGTACCAGGCAGAATGTTCTTCGGGATATTGAGAAACGTCAATGAGCAGATATTTTTTTGCCGCTGTGCACTGCTTGATTGCTTCCTCCAATATGGCTTCCGCCGACTCGGTAAGGCGCCAGTCTGCGCCAATAACCTCTCCGTAAAATCGCAGACAAAGCGCATTATAATTCTCAGAAAGAACCTCGGAAATATCTTCTGCCGTGGGCATCTCCTCTGCGGCAACCGTCAGCCGCTTGCCGCCAAGATACACCGTGTTGCCCTCGCCGTCCAAAACATTTGTTCCCGAGGCGTGCAAGACATTTACGTTTTTGAGCTGGCTCATTGCCTTACGGTTACTGCAACCGCAAACCAACAGCGCAACTATACATATGATTGCAATGATTCTGATTTTTTTCATAATATTTCCTCTTTGTTATTTAAAAATGGGCGAGGCTTTCGCTTCACCCACTTTTTTATCCTTCTACGCTCTCGTACACACGCTCATCGGGCAGCGCATACCCATGCTCTCTTGCAATTTTGGCGATGTATTCGTCGTCGATCCCGTTTTCAAGCAGGTCACGAAGTTCCTCGTTTTTGACCTCTTGGGCGGTAATCTTTGCCTGCAGGGCTTCCAGCTGCACCGTTTTATCCTTAATCTGAATCTGTGTGCCGACAATGGTTACGGCGCAATATACCAGAAAAACAACAAAACAAATTTTAATGATAAAATCGAGTACCGTACTCTTGCGTTCTGTCTTCTTTGCCATTTGTTTCATTCCTTTCCTTTGTTTTTCGCTCAGATGCTTTTGATTTATTAATTATACTATATTTTTTTATAAAAATAAAGCATTTTTTTAATTTTTTTTCGGCAAATTTTACCGCCAGATTCAGTGTTTTGCCCAACAAACGCATCACCCATACAAACGGAAACACCATCCATCGCAACAGCTTCCCTATTTTTGCACTCAAACGGCAAATGGGTGCAAACAAAAAGCGTCCCACCAATCGGCAGTACAATATCAATCCCAACAACTGAGACAATACACAAAACCAGCGGATCTGTCCGTCGGAAGTGTATCGGTAATACTGCACCGAAACAACAGCGGCACCGACAATCAGCACAAAATCACAAATAAACTGCATTACAGCTCCGCTCCGAAAATGGCGCAATATGCGCAGTCCCTCGTACATCATACCAATAATCACGCCCACAAGCAAAGCACCACCTGCGGTTTGGAGCTGATGCAGTGTATCAACATTCATTACTTAAAGAGTTTCCCCCAGATCGTTTCAGTCTTCGGCTCGGCTTCGATATACTCAATTCCGTCCAGTTGTCCACTCACGCTGACATCACCACTCTCTACGTTGAGGGCTTGTATATGCATCCCCCTCCCTTTGATGACCAACACGCCTAAGTTTGTGACCAATACTACGCGGTTTTCATCAAAGCTGTCCACCTCAGCGGCCCCGCTGATGACCGCCTTTTCACGATTTTTGAGAATGACCTGATGAGGTTGTCTTGTTTCTTCCATATCCAAAACTCCTTTATAAATAAAAAACCTTTGCCACATTATATGAAGCAAAGGTTTCTTATATGTGTCATTCGACAACTCTGTACAAAGTATCCGCCTCTCCTGCGCCGATATGCTCAGCCAGTGCCAGCACCTCGACCTTTGTACTCTTGTTATGAAACACGATTTCAATAATATCTCCCACCTTGACACGGTAAGCAGGTTTAACCTCCTTGCCGTTGACGGTGACACGCTCACCCTTACAGGCATCCTGCGCCACAGTGCGCCGCTTGATCAGGCGGGCCACTTTCAAATATTTATCCAGTCGCATATTTCTCTCCAAAAAGTTTTATAAAAAACAGAACTGAAGCCATTGACTTCAGTTCTATCTTTTAATCTCTTAGGCAATAAAATCCTTAAAAGCTTTACCGGCCTTAAATGCAGGGCACTTAGAAGCAGGAATGGTGATCTCTTCGTTGGTCTTGGGGTTTCTGCCCTTTCTGGCAGCCTTCTCTCTTACTTCAAAAGAGCCGAAGCCTACGAGCTGTACTTTCTCGCCGTTCTTAAGAGCACCCTGAATCTCGTCCAGGATAGCAGCCAATGCTTTACCGGCGTCCTTCTGAGAAATGCCTGCTTTAGCTGCAACAGCAGCAATGAGTTCCGCTTTATTCATGATAAATCCTCCTTATATTTGCAAATCCTCCATAGGGGGTTCGCTTTTTATGTATCCATTATCCCAAAAACTAATAAATTTTGCAATACTTTTTTCAAATTTTTTTCAACTTATTCTCAAAATAATTAGCAATCTGCACAAATATTGTCGCAAAATTCTGCATTTTGCACAAAAAGAGCCTGCTCTGCATTAATATCCAGACTGCCTGCAAGTGAGCAAACCGCAAACAAAAGCCGACCTAAAGCCCTGGATTGTTCTTCTTTACTGCCGCTTTTTACACTTTTTTCAAGAGCGGCAGCTTTGGCTGATACCTCCTCGGGTGCGGCAAACGTATCAATAATTCCGTTTTTAATCGCTTTGGTATTAAGCTTCTGCGCGCGCATCAGTGCAGGCAGTGCCGCACTGACAGAAGAAACCACCTGTGCACCGGTACCAAATCCCTTCTCCTTCTTTTTAAGGGCTTCCCAATTGGCGATCGCCTGATCGGGAGATTCCGCCTCATAATTTTCTGCAAAAAGATGGGGATGACGGAAGATCAGCTTGCGACACAGTTCATTCAGCACATCCTCCTTGGTAAAAGTACCCACTTTTCGGGCGATCTCACAGTGAAGCATCACCTGCAAAAGAACATCCCCGAGCTCTTCCTGCATAATGGCAGGATCGTTGTTGTCAATGCCCTCCACCGCTTCATAAGTTTCTTCAATAAAATTGTTGCGGATGGAAGCGTGAGTTTGCACACTGTCCCAGGGGCAACCATCAGGAGCACATAAAATCTCCAACAGCTCCACCAAGTCGTCAAAGGTATAGTTTTCTTTATTCTTTAAGCTTTCCTTACTCATGGAGCCAACCCTTTCTCTTCAAAAATGCGCCAATCTTCTCGCCCTTGGGTAAAAGGATCATATCTTCCTTGGAAAGTACCTTGAAGGCCAATACTGCCACTGCATATACGGCCACAGCCAGCATCAAAGATACAAGGATCCACAGTCGGCTGTAACCCAGCAACAGAACCAGACCCTTCCAACTGCCCCAGGCAACCAGACAGCACAGGGCTGTACAGATAAACGGACGAACGAGTATGGTCCCCAGCGGCATAGCAAACTTCATATATTTTTTAATAAACAGACAGTTGAGCAAAAAGATGGAGCCATAGCAGGCAAAGGTGCCCATCGGCGCACCCATAATACCGATCTTCTCCACCATTATGAGATTGATCACCAATTTCATAACAGCACCGATACCCATGGTTATAAGCGAAATATTGACCTTACCCACGCTTTGTAAAAAGGTGCTGGTCAGTGACACAAAGCTGACAAAAAATATGGAAATGGCCAGCAACCGGAGGCAAGGAATACCCACGTTATGAAAGTCGGATTTAAAGAGCAGTTTGATAATGCCCTCACTCATCACCGACATACCCAAAGCGCAGGGCATAGCAATGAGAGAAACCACCTTGGCGGCAGAGCGCATATTGCGATGCGCTTCCTTCATTTTGCCCACTACGAAAGCACTTGTCAAAAACGGCAACACGGCAATTCCCACCGTAATGGTGATGGTCGGCGGCAAATTAAACAGCGAAGAAGTGGAGCCGATATAGGCACCGTATACATCTTTTGCCATTTCTACAGCATCTTGTGCAAGCATACCGTTGGCCAGACCATAACGTTGCAAACTGAATTTGACAAAAATCATATCCAGCGTAGAGGTGACGCTCATAACTGCCGAGCTCAAAGAGATCGGTATGGCCAGCGTGATGATGGTCTTGACAATAGATGCGTTGGAATTATCGGGCAGTCCGTCGGGATCGTATTTTCCGAAATCCTTTTCTCTCAAAAAGCGCATCAGCATAAACAGTGATGCCGCAAACGAGCCAAAGGTAACACCCAAAATACCGCCGCAGGCAAGGTAAACGGGATCGGTAATATTCCAGCGATAGATCATAAGGATAACAATGACCAGTCCCACCAGTTTAAAGCCTGCTTCAATCACCTGAAAATAGGCACTGGGGCGCATATCCTTGTATCCTTGAAAATACCCTTTAATAACCGAAGAAACGGCTACAAAAAAGATGGCAGGGGCAATCATGGCAATACAGTAATTTACAGTGTCACCGCTGAGCAACATCGAAGAGATTGGCTCGACGAACAGTATCAGCAGTATCGACAGCACCAATCCTACGATACCGAATACCAACAGTGAATTTTTAAAAATACGTTTTGGTTCATTGGTGCGTCCCGTTGCCACCGATTCGCTGACCATCTTGGCAATGGCCACGGGAATACCCGCTGTCGAAAAAACAAACAACAACGCATAGATCTGATAACCATCGTTGTAGTAATTCGTACCCACGGTACCCAGCATATTATTCAGCGGAATTTTATAAATAGCGCCGATAATTTTGGCAAGCGCATTGGCAATGGTAAGTATCAGCGCACCGCTGAGAAAATTCTTTTGTGCTTTTGACAATGTATTTCCCCTCCCACATAAAACAAACCTCGGTGAGCGAGGTTTGTTTCTCTATTATAGCTTTTCGCCGCACTTGCTGCAAAATTCAGCGTTTTTGTCACAAGTCTGAGAGCACTTCGGACAGATCTTTTGGTTTACGATCTCGCCTCTCTTGGCTTTTTCCTCTTGAATCTTTGCCGCAAGCTCTTTAGCCTGGGCAATATAAGCCTCATATTTTTCGGTTTCTTCCGTGCCGACCGTCTCTTTTTCAAGCATATAGTGACCGATGTCAGCCAGAACATTCTTGAGCTTATTTTCAAGAGAGGCTATGCTGTAACTTGTCTTGGTATAACCGTATACGTCCGTTGCGGTCTCGGCAACAGCCTTACCGATCTTCTGCGTTGTACGAATAATATCATCTATTACTGCCATAAAGACACCCCTTTTTCTATATTTTTACAGTTATAGTATAACAGTTATGTGCAGTGAATACAACCTTTTTTTAATTTTTGGATGTATTTTTTACTTGATTATTTTATAAAAAAAGTGTATAATTATGGAAGTAAATAGGAGGAATCAGCAAATGTATGCCGTTGGTGATAAAATCGTATATCCTATGCACGGCATGGGATATATAGAAAAAATTGAAAATAAACAAATCGGCGAAAAATGTGCGGATTATTATACCATCCACATTATCAACGGTAATATCAAGCTTTGCCTTCCTGTCGAATGCAAGGCAGAGATTCGTCTTCGCCCCATTACGAAAAAGGAAGAAGCGCAGCGCATTCTGTCTGATTTTGAAACTCAGGAAATCGACTCGAACATCACCTGGAACAAGCGCTATCAGTACAATATGGATCGGCTGAAAAAGGGCGATATGGAAAGTGTGGCGCAAGTGGTCAGAGAACTTATGACCCGTGATGTGACCAACGGACTTTCCACCGGCGACAGAAAAATGCTTATATTATCCCGCGGTATATTAGTCACCGAAATGGCCATAGTATTGGATTGGGACGAGCAGGCGCTGGCCGAGCACCTTATGTCTGTCATCCGCAATAAACTTGAACAAAAATGACAGATACTGAATTTCAGTATCTGTTTTTTTGGAGGAAAAAATGAAAACAGCCGCTATCATCGTTGCCGCAGGCTCTTCTCGACGTATGGGAAGCGCTTGCCCGAACAAACTGCTTCTTAAAATCAAGGATATCGAAGTTCTGGCACGTACTCTGATACAGTACCAGAGAGCAAAGAGCATTACAAGTATCTATGTGGTTACCCACCTTGCCCAAGAGGTTGAGGAAATGGTGCGCCGATACGGTATTGATAAATTTGCAGGTACGACTCCTGGCGGCGAGACCCGTCAGCACTCGGTGCAAAACGGACTGGCACTTTGTAAAGATGCCGATCTTGTGGCTGTGGCGGACGGCGCCAGACCGTTTACAAAACCCGAGAACATTGACAGCGTCACGGCTGCCGCAGCTGAGCACGGAGGCGCCATTCTCTGTGTTCCGCTTAAGGACACCGTCAAAATCACGACCGACGGTCTGATCACCTCTACCCCGCCCCGCGCCACACTGTTGGCGGCACAGACACCGCAGACGTTTCACAGGAACACATTTGCAGAGCTTATGGACAAAGCCTTAAAAGATAATAAAGCGGTTACCGATGACGCCTCTGTTTTTGAATTGTACGGCAAAAGTGTTTACCCCGTTATCGGCGACTATGACAACATTAAAATTACCACCGTCGAAGATATTTTGCAGGCGGAGACCATTGCAGGAAAGGAAAGCGTATGAGAATCGGTCACGGATATGACGTACACAAGTTGACAGAAGGCAGAGATCTGATCCTGTGCGGAGAAAAAATCCCCTTTGAAAAAGGACTGCTGGGGCACTCCGACGCAGACGTAGCATTGCACGCACTGACCGATGCGATGCTCGGCGCGCTGGCGCTGGGAGATATCGGCTCACACTTTCCTGACACCGACCCGAAATACAAGGGCATCGACAGTATGCTGCTTTTAAAAAATGCTTATGAGCTGATTAAAAAACAAGGTTTTGTTTTGGGCAATGCCGACATTACCATCATCGCCCAGCGCCCCAAGCTCAAAGACTTTATTCCCGCTATGCAAAAAAATATTGCGCATGCTCTGCAAGCAGATATTTCACAAATCTCCGTAAAAGCAACCACTGAAGAAAAGCTCGGATTTACCGGCAGCGGTGAGGGCATATCCGCTCACTGTGTTTGCCTGTTAAAAAAGGAACGGTAAAAAGCAAGATAAACATATAAAAAATTTCACAAAACAAAAATACCATATTTCGCTCGAAATATGGTATTTTTCTATTTATTTTTACGATTTGATAATTACATTTCCTGCAAAAGCCGTCAGCAGATTGATACAACTCTCCACATCTTTTTGGGAAACGGTTTCCACCGGAGAATGAACATAGCGGCAAGGAATGCTGACTCCGCCCACAAGCGAAGAACTACCGTTGCGCTGTAATGCGCCGATATCGGTTCCGCCGAATTCCAGCAGATCACGTTGTACGGGAATGCGATAAAAATCCGCCACGCTTTCCAGCTTCTCTACCACCTGCTTACTGCTAATGGCGCTCTTATCTCTGAGCTTGATGGCCGCACCCTTGCCAAGCTCTGTCACACCGTTTTTAGCACCGGGAACATCCCCTGCCACGGTTACGTCAATGGCAATGGAAATATCAGGGCGTACCGCGTTACCGCTGACACCTGCGCCTCTGAGGCCTACCTCTTCCTGAGAGGTGAATACAAAGTATACGTCATGGGGCGTATTTTTCAGTTTTTTAATGGTTTCCAACAGCACCAAACAACCGATCTGATTGTCAAGGGTGGGCGCTGTGATCTGATCGCCCTGCACTGTCACGGCTCCCCCAAAGCGAGCCACCGTGCCGATGGGAGCGAGCTGCAGTGCTTGCATTTTGTTTTTGGCGCCTACGTCCACAAAGCAATCGGAAAACTTAACATCTTTTTCCCCCGAGGTAGCAAACACGCCCTGCACACCGTTTTCAAATACAACGGGGCGGTTTACCGCCATACCGGCATCAACACCTCCGACAGGAGCCACCTTCAAAAAGCCTTTTTCATCGGCAGAGGTCACAATAAGACCGATGGTATCCATATGAGCCATCAGCATAATCTTGTTACCGTCGCCTTGCTTGTAAGCGATCAGATTGCCCATAGGGTCGGTCTGCACCTTGTCAACAAAGGGAACGATCTGCTCCGCCAGATAATCCCGAAGTGTGCTTTCTGCACCGGAAACAGATTGTATCTCAATAATCTTTTTAAGTGTTTCGATCATAGCTTGTTACCTCACTTCAATTCTTCAATGATAGCGGCCGCCAACTGCTTTAAAGCCAGCATATCCTTTTCATCTGCCACACTGACAGGACCGTGGATATAGCGGCAAGGCAAAGAGATGGCCAGTACGTGACAGCCTGTGCCGATCTTTTGAATGCGACCCGCTTCGTTGCCGCCCGCTACCGCTCTTTTGAGCTGATAGGGTATTCCCTTCCGCTCCGCCACACGGCACGCCAGCTGCAAAAACTTCCTGTCATAGATGGCGCCGTTGTCCATAAAGGACAGCACCGGACCCTTACCTACAACACAGACCTCATCCGCTTCGTCGGTTTCGCCGATATCCGAGGCGGTCGTGCCCTCCAGTACGATGGCATATCTGGGTTTTACTGCGCTTGCCGCCGCCATAGCACCGTAGCAACCAATTTCTTCGCGGGTGGTAAACACCGCAGTAAAGTTGGCAGACGGCAGTTCTTCCAACAATTCCATCAGCACCGCACAGCCCACACGGTCATCCAGCGCCTTTGCTTTCATCAGATCGCCCAAGTCCTCCGAAGGAGAGGAAAAATATGCGTGATCGCCGACGGAAACGTGATTTTCTGCTTCTTCTTTATCTCTGGCACCGATATCAATGAACAGGTCCTTCATTTCCGTGACCTTTTCCCGTTGCACTTTGGTCTGCAGATGAATGGCAAGAGAACCGATGACACCGGGTATTTTTTTCTCTCCGATATACACCAGCTTGCCGGGCAGAATACGTTCATCAATGCCGCCTACGGATTGAAATTTAAGATAACCGTCTTTGGTGATATGTGTGATCATCAGCCCCACTTCATCCATATGTGCCGTGATCATCAGTTTGATATCATTGGGGAAAAATCCGCCGCTGTGCACATAAAGATTGCCGATGCGATCGGTGGTATATTCAAACCGATCCGCCAGTCGCTCCTCCAGAAAACGGCAAACTTTTTGTTCTCCGCCGGAAAGACCTCCGATTTCGGTGAGTTGTTTTAAAAAGAAGTTCATAGGTTGACCTCCTTCATCAGATATGCCAGCAACAGATCACGTACACTGACCATATCCTCCATAGAAATGACCTCCTGCGGTGTGTGCATATACCGCTGCGGAATGGACAGCAGTGCTGTGGGGATACCACCGCAAAGCGGAACGATACCGTCGGAGTTAGTGTAGGTAGCACTGCCCATAGCTTCTCTCTGATACGGAATACGGCGAGCCTCGGCAAGAGAGATCATTTCGTCGCAAAGCGCTCTGTCGAGTACGGGAGAAATGCCGATCATCACACCTTTACCCAGTTCACCGCAATCCTCACTGCGGGCTGAAGGCATATCGGCATGGGAGACATCCAGCACCACTGCCACATCAGGACGGATCTCCTGCGTTGCCGCCACTGCACCAAAGCCGCCAAACTCTTCTCCTGCACTGAGTACTACATATACATCTACATTCAAAGGTTGATTTTTGATCTTTTCCAAAACGGAAACCAATACGGCACATCCCGCTCTGTTATCAAGAGAGCGACCTGTAACACAGTGGTTGAGAAGCAACGCCGTATTGCAGTTCAGCGCAATCTTGTCACCAACCTGCACCAATTCTTTGACTTTTTCGACGGGCAGACCCGTGTCAATGGTCATATTCTCGGTTTTGATGGGTTTTTCCCGTTCTTCCGCGGTGAGTAAATGCGGCGGTTTGGCGGAAATGACACCCAAAATTTCTTTTTTGCCGAAAATTTTGACCTCTGCACCGGGCAAAATCTTAAAATCCACGCCCGCATGATTGAAGAAGTGCACAAAACCTCGCTCATCTATGCTCTTGACCATCAGTCCGATCTGGTCCAGATGGGCATCGAGCATAATACGCTTAGCGCCGGGTTGTCCGCATTTTTTATAAGCTACGATGCTGCCGCCCGAAAGCTGCTTAACACCGTCCGCCACCTCTTTAAGACTTTCCACTACGGGGCGAGCGTAACGCTCGTCACCCGAAACCGCAGAGATCTTGCAGAGGTTTAAAAGGATATCTTTCATTCTTTGCATTTTTCGCTCAGTTCCTTTACACAATTAATAAAATATTCGCCCCGCACCTCAAAATTCTTAAAAGCGTCAAAGCTGGCACAGGCAGGAGAAAGTATAACCGCATCTCCCGGAGCGGCATTTTGATATGCAAGCTTTACCGCCTCGGCATAATTTTCACTAATACAGATGGGCAACTCCTCGGCGTTGTAATGACTGCCACTTTCAACGGCCGCTTTGATCTTTTCTGCGGTATGACCACTCAGATACAAAGCCTTAACGTACTGCGGCAACACCTCACCCATCTCGTCAAAGGGAATCTTTTTATCATAACCGCCTGCCAGCAAGATCACCTTTTTGCCAAAAGCACGCACCGACGCCAGCATACGAGTGGGAGAAGATGCGATGGAATCATTATAAAACCGCACTCCGCCGACTTCACGGACAAATTCTATTCTGTGCTTTACTCCACCGAAATTACCTGCCACACTTATAATCGCTTGATCGGACACCAAGGAGCGAACAGCGGCAATGGCCGCCATATAATTTTCAACGTTGTGATCACCCGGCAGTCTGATCTGCTCGCGCTCCATCAAAACACGAGTATCTCCGTCAATATTTTCCACAACTTTCTGCTCAGTATACCAGATACCGTATTCAGGCACCGTGCGGGCACTGAACCATCTGATCCCCGCTTTGGCCTCCTCGGCAAAAGAGCGGGTAATTTCGTTATCAAGATTGAGCACCAGCAGGTCTGCCTCCGTCTGATAGCGAAGAATATTGCGCTTGGCATCCACATATTCTTCCATATCCTTGTGCATATCCAAGTGATTGGGAGAGAGGTTGGTCACCACGGCAATATCGGGTGACTTTTTCATCGTATGAAGCTGAAAACTGGACAATTCGACCACCGCAATATCGTCGGGCTTTATCTGCTCGATTTCAGGAAGCAGGGGTTTTCCGATATTGCCGCCCAGATGTACGGTATAGCCCTGTGCTTTGAGCATTTCGGAAATGAGTGTGGTCGTAGTGGTCTTACCGTCAGAACCGGTCACGGCAATGATCTTGCAGGGGCACAGTTCAAAAAACACTTCCATTTCGCTGGTAAGGACACTCCCCTTTTCCACCGCCGCCGTCAGCGACGGATGGTCAAAACGCATACCCGGTGTTTTAAAGATAATCTCGCCCGAGAGATCGTCAAGATACTGCTCTCCAAGCACAAGACGAACACCCAGCGCCAAAAGCTCCGCCGCTTCGTCAATGCTCTCTCTTTTATCACAAGCGGTAACGACAGCACCTCTCATCGCCAACAGCTTTATCAGCGGCAGATGAGAAACACCGATGCCTACAACAGTAATCTCCCTGCCCTTCAAATCATCAAAATATGCTTTTATCTTATCTGCGTACATATAAACTCTCCTTTTGGCAGCATTGCCTTTATTTCCAAAATTCAAGAAAATTACATTCTATATACATTATATAGAAAAAACATACATTTATCAATATCATTTTAGCATTTACTTTTTGAAAATAATATGTTAAAATAGTGCGGTGAGTAAACGAGGCGATCGCGTACAACGCTTTGGCTTGTATGAGGAAAGTCCGAGCATCGCAGGACAGGATAGTGGGTAACGCCCACCGGGGGTGACCCTAGGGAGAGTGCAACAGAGATATACCGCCGGGCATTTTGCTCGGTAAGGGTGGAAAGGCGAGGTAAGAGCTCACCACGCCCTATGGTGACATAGGGGGTCTGTAAACCCTATCCGATGCAACACCAAGTGAAACTATGGGTTTGTCCGATCCGTTTCGAACGAGTGGCTTGAGATGTGTGGCAACATACATTCGAGATAGATGACCGTCAAACACAGAACTCGGCTTATTGTTTGCTCACAAAAGGGACTGCGAAAAGCAGTCCCTTTTTCTGCGTGTCAAAGAGCCC
>JAFZEA010000018.1 GCA_017560905.1 Clostridia bacterium | reverse complement strand
AAGCCGCAGGCTTGGCATATCATCACCGCGCGAAGTGCGGTGCATATCATCAAGGGCGGCTTACCGCCCTTGTATCTCATCACGCGTCAGTGTGTATTTTTCCTGCGGCTTGATGAGATGCAACACTTCGTGTTGATGATATACCGCAACAAGTTGCGGATGATATACAAGGCTTTGCCTGTGATGCACACCTTCGGTGCGTGTACGGAACGCATCGCATCACTGCGATCAACGGGAGCAACATTATATTTGCGAAGCGAATGCATCATTTAGAATTACTGTTGTGCAAAAACAACAATAGTCTGGCGAAACAGTTCTGCTGCTTTTAATCTCTCTTAAAAAAAGACCGCAAATTTGGATCAAAGTTGCGGTCTTTTTCTTGCGTGATGGGGCAGAATATGGTATACTGTAATGAAAAAGAGCAACACGGAGACAGAGAATATGCAAGACGGTCGCATTATTAGTATCACAGATTATATGGCGCCGGAGCTGGATGTGTATACCAGACGCAGTGAGGGGCAGCTTCGTCATTATTTTGAGCCGGATGGCGGCCTTTTTATCGCCGAGAGTCCGATTGTCATTACGTTGGCTCTGCAGGCGGGCTGTCAACCGCTGTCACTGTTGGTGCCTTTGGAGGATATCGAAAAATCAAGTGATCTGATCTGCCGCTGCGGTGACATCCCCGTATACGGCGTGAGTGCTCAGGTGCTGGAACAGATCAAGGGCTTTCATATGGTGCGCGGTGCAATGTGTGCCATGCGGCGTCCAAACCTGCCCGATCCCGAAGCATTGCTTGCAGGAGCAAAGCGCATTGCGGTGCTGGACAATGTGGAAAATCCCACCAACGTCGGCGCCATTATGCGTTCTGCGGCGGCGCTTCATATCGATGCGGTATTGCTGACAGAGGACTGCAGTGATCCGCTCTACCGCCGTGCGGCACGAGTGAGTATGGGTACGGTGTTTCAGATTCCGTGGACGTATGTGTCGGAGGACTATATCGACCGACTCAAACAACTGGGATATACTACCGTAGCGATGGCGCTGTGTGATGATTCGGTATCTTTGGACAAGCTGAGCGGTCTTGATAAAGCGGCGATCATTCTCGGCTCCGAGGGCTACGGCTTGCGGCAAACGACTATAGAAAAGTGTGATGTCACCGTGCGCATCCCGATGTCCCACGGTGTTGATTCGCTCAATGTTGCGGCGGCCAGCGCAGTGGCGTTTTGGCAACTGCGGGGAGGAAATATATGATTTCGTTACCGAAAAAAGAGATAGACAGAGCCGCAGAGGTATTTGCCGACGGTTTTATGGAGGATCCCGCATTTTCTTTGTTGCTGAAGGATACGCCGAGTGGCAAAGCCTTGCTGCAACAGTATTTTTTGGATTACTTGATTAGTTGTAAAGAACTATTGCTTTACAAATGTTCGGAGGCAGGGGAAGGCTATTTGTGCCTTTACCGTCACGATACAACCTTTGCAGATTTTGCTGTTCCCAAACCGCTTGCGACGCTGGAAGAATTTCAGATGATCGATGAGTTTTATCATTCGGAGTATGCGGTGCTTGACATTATGGCGGTGGAGCGGACAAGCCGTGGCAAAGGGCTGGCGGGGGAGATGATCGACTTTTTTGTCGCCTACTGTCAGCAAAATAAGTTGTTGCCGCTTGTGGAGGTATTCTCCCGACAACATATAGCGCTTTATCTTGCCCACGGGTTTGCGGTGGCGCATTGCCGTACCCATCGGGATATCACTACCTATATTTTGGAGTATCAAGAATGATCGTAACGTTACAGCAAATTGAAAAGAGCTTTGGGGAGCATACCGTACTGAGCGACGTTTCTGCCAAGATCGAGGCGGGCGACCGCATTGGTATGATCGGCATTAACGGCGCGGGTAAGTCTACGCTGCTCAACGTCATCTCCGGCCGCCTGCCCCAAGATAAGGGGGAGGTCATATGGGGCAAAGACGTGACTTTTGGCTATCTGCGGCAGAATACACCGCTGACCGGCGGACGGACAGTGTATGAGGAAATGGAGGGCGTCTTCACCGAACAGATCGCCCTCGAAAAAGAGATGGAGCAGTGCCGAAGCGAACTCGAGAGTGCTACCGAAGAACAATCGCCCCGACTGCTTTCCCGTTTGCAGAGTCTTACGCAGCAATTTGAGGCGGCAGACGGCTATAACCGAGGTGTGCGCATTGCGCAGGTGTTGACGGGACTTGGCTTTCCGAGCGATTGGTGGAACAAGATTGTCGACCACCTCTCGGGCGGTGAGCGGGTGCGCTTGTCACTGGCAAAGCTGCTGTTGTCGGCACCCGACTTGCTGATGCTTGATGAGCCTACCAACCATCTGGATTTTTCGACGCTGTCCTTTCTTGAAAACTATATTAATGACTATAAAGGCGCTGTACTGATGGTCTCCCACGACCGTTACTTTTTGGATAAGACGGTCACCCGTATCTGGGAAGTAGAGCGCACGGGCGTGGCGGTCTATCCCGGCAACTATACAAAATACAAGGTGCTTCGCGAGGAACGCCGCCAGACTTTGCAAAAGGAATATGACAAGGCAATGACAGAGCGTGCGGCCCTTGAGGACTATATCGCCCGAAATCTGGTGCGTGCCTCTACCTCCGCTATGGCCAAAAGCCGCCGCAAACAGCTGGAAAAGCTGGACATTCCCACCCTGCCGCCGCCCGAGCATCGGGGGATGCAATTTGCTTTTGATATGGGGCAAAAGAGTGGATTTGACGTCCTGCTTGCGGAAAATTTGGGAGTACGGATTGAGGACAGACAGCTTTTTTGTCAGCTGTATCTGGATATCAAACGTGGCGAAAAGATCGCCTTTGTAGGGCAAAACGGTATCGGCAAAACCTCGCTGTTTCGCCGTCTGCTCGACCAACTGGAGGGCGAGGGGACTGTCCGTTGGGGTAAAGGTGTGCGCATAGGCTACTTTGATCAGCACGGCAGTGCCTTGTCGCCCGAGCTGACACCCGTAGAGCAGATTCGTGAGGATTATCCGGGCGATGTTGATGGTGTCATCCGTGACTTGCTTGCTCGTGTCAATCTCAAGGGGGAGGCGGTATTTGCGCCCATTTCCACCCTCAGCGGCGGACAGAAGGCAGGCGTGTCCTTTGCCCGACTGATGCGGCGAGCGGATAACGTAATGCTCCTTGACGAGCCCACCAACCACCTGGATCTTGCCAGCCGTGAAAACTTAGAGTCTGCACTGGCGGACTATGAGGGAACATTGCTGATGATCTCCCACGACCGTTATTTGCTGTCCCGTGTGCCGTCAGCGATATACTGTCTGAGTGGTGCGGGACTGAAACGCTACGATACGCTGGAGGACTATCAGAATGCGCTGAGTGAGCCGCCTTGCGTGGAGAAAAAGGTAGCCAAAGACAATACCTCTTATCATAAAGATAAAAAAGAGCGTGCCCGTCTGGCCGCCCGTCGTAAGAGACTCTCAGAGATCGAAAGCAAGATCGCTTGTCTTGAAGCTGAAAATGAAGAGTTGGAGGCCAAACTTGCCGAGGGCAGCGCGGAGTATCAGGCGTTGCAGGAATACTGCGAGCGTCTGGCTGCTAATAAACAGCTTATATCCGACCTGACCGACGAGTGGCTCGAACTGGAAGAAGAATGATGTACGTCTTGTCCGAGGGCAAATAAAACTTTTGAGAAATGTTCCTTAAGAACATTTCTCAAATTTATCGGACTCTTTTTACAGATACTGCGCTATGATTTGCTGGCTTTGGCGGTTAAGGGCGTCAAAGTCCATGGCATCGATATAATATTTTTCCAGTTTATCGTGCAAAGCCTTTTCGCTTGCCAGATACTCGGAAACCTCGTCACTTAACGTTTTGTTCATTTTCTTGACAAAGGAAAGCTTATTTTTATTTGCAGAGATGATCTCGCCGTTTAAAAAGCTTTTGACACTGAGCGTTTTGATAATATTCATCTCGCTTTGCCATTTGAGCCTATGATTCTGGGTCACGATGGCCAGAGAACATTCGGGTAAGATCAAGTGATCGATCTGTTGGGGACAGAGGGGAGAGAGCAGACGAATTCGATCATACCCCGACTCATCCAGTATCTTCTCTGCGAGATTTGTCAGCAGATGCGCTCCATCATAGGAGTCTTCAATCAGCACAACACATCGGGTGTTTTGCAGGATATCCTCGTACAGTACTGTTCCTTTACAGCTGAGTGCGCTGATAAAACGGTTTTGTATTTTTGCTTTTTTGCCCAGAGGCACGAGCGCTTGTTGACCAAACAGCTTGCGCAGTGTCTTTTCTGCTTTGACTCTGTCAAAGGCGGAGAGAATAATTTTGTTTGCCATCTGGCTGACTTCTCCCATAGCACTGAGCATTTTGTAGACCTGCGTGAATAATCCGCTTATGCTTTGGCTTAAGGCTATGATCTCTTGTTTGTGAGGGATCAGCTTGCTTCTGTCCCACAGCTCGCCCAGCGGCAGTATCTGCTCTACGGCTCCCGGATATTTCGGGTCGACGCAGTGGGGTGAGGTGGCATCCAGCAGAATGAGTTTTTTGTCTTTGATCCACACACCGTCCAGACTGTCGGGGTCGGAGGAGCAGTGTATTTGCTCCACTTGGTATCCCTTTTGCTCGGCGGCAGTGGATATTTTTTTCATCAGCGAACTTTTGCCGGTGCCGGGACCTCCTTTGATCAATAGAATATTGTGGTCGGTTTTGCTTGTCATTTCATCAAATAAACTGTAAAAGCCGCGCTCGGTATTGGCGGCCAGAAAGGTGTTGACCATCCTCTCACTCCTTTTTATCATTCTATGAAAAATAATAAAAGAGGTGAATAATCGGCAAAAGTGTGGACAAACGCCAAAAACTATTATATAATACTATAGATGTAACCTTTGTAAGGAGGGGAAAACATTGTCTGATCAAAATCAAAATACGCCCCGCAAAGCGTCAACCGGCTCCTATCCCGGTCGTTCTTCCAAGCCCGCACCGGCGGGACAATATCCGCGCCGTCCTCATACCACGTCCAAGACACGGCAGATTCCCATTGACGAGATCAAGGCGGCCAGTCGAGGCGCTTCCCGTAAGCCTACGGTGCTGAACGCAGAAAAAGAAAGATTTGATTTTAAGGAATTGTTTTCAAAAAAGAATATGAGAAAATTCAGAGGACATTTAATATTTTACGTAATACTTGTAACGGTGGCACTGCTTATCAGCTGGTTTGTCATCGTGGCGGCCAATGATATCAACGCCTTTATCAAGGATGATGAGGTCATCGTCGTCACCATTCCCAAAGGTGCTTCCGTAGCGGAGATCGGCAAGATCTTGGAGAAAAATGAGGTCATTGATTCTTCACTGGTGTTCCGCGGCTATTGCAAGTTTAAAAAGAGCAGTGGTTTCCAGTACGGTGAATACGAGCTCAATTCCAATCTCAGTTATAAGGAGATCATCATCGCTCTCAAAAAGTCCAGTGAGAGCCGTGAAACGGCCAAGATCGTCATCCCCGAAGGCTATGAACAGCGGGAGATCATAGATTTGTTGGTAGAAAACAAATATGCCGACCGCGCTACGTTGGAGGATGTTATCGCCAACTATGATTTTGATTATGAGTTCCTCAAAAACCTGCCCAAGAGAAATAACCGTCTGGAGGGATATTTGTTCCCCGATACCTACGAGATCTTTGTGGGGGATGAGGTCAGCATTATTAATACAATGCTTTCTAACTTCCAGAAGAAGATCGAGGATGAGGAAATGGCAAAGCTGATTGCGGCAAGCGATTATACGCTTGACGAGATCATTACCATGGCATCCCTCGTAGAGCGTGAGGGCGCAAACGATGCTGAGTTTGGTAAAGTGGCCAGCGTGTTTTATAACCGTCTGGACAGCACCACTTACCCCTATCTTGAGTCCTGCGCCACCGTGCAGTATGTACTGCCCGAGCGTAAGGATGTGTTGAGCATTGCGGATACCGAAATGGATAATCCCTACAACACATATATCAATAAGGGTTTGCCCCCCGGTCCCATTGCGTGTCCCGGCCTTTCCGCCATCAAAGCGGCGCTGTCCCCCGAGGAAACAGATTACTATTTCTTTGTGGCATCGCCCAATGGCACCATTTTCTCCCGCACCTACAGTGAGCATCTTGCCAACGTAAAGAAAGCGGGCAACGCCTCCGGCGGCACCAGCACGGTTTCCTGATATAAAAAATAATCAGCACCTCTTTTGAGGTGCTGATTTTGGAGTAAAAGTATGAAAAAACCTGAACTTCTGGCCCCTGCAGGGGATATGATGCGCTTGCGCTATGCACTGGCATACGGTGCGGATGCCATCTATGTGGCATACCGTAGCTTCGGTATGCGTGCGGCCTGCGCCAACTTTGACGAGGAGCAACTGCGACAGGCGGTTGCACTTTGCCACAGTCAAAATGTAAAGCTTTATGTCACGGTCAACACCTATCCCACCGTGGAAGAAATGAATAAACTGCCCAAATTCTTGACACTGCTGGAGGAGATCCGACCTGACGGAATGATCATAGCGGATATCGGCGTGATGACGCTGGCGGGACAGTATGCGCCGAGCGTTCCTATCCACGTGTCCACGCAGGCCAACATTACCAATCCCGTTACTGCGCTGACTTATGTAAAGATGGGCGCTACCCGTCTGGTGCTGGCGCGTGAATGCTCTCTGGAGGATATCCGTCAGATCAAGGCGGCAGTGGGGAATCAGGCCGAGATTGAGTGCTTTGTTCACGGAGCTATGTGTATGAGTGTGTCGGGCAGATGCCATCTCTCTGCATTCCTGACAGGTCGTGATGCCAACCGCGGCGCTTGCGCTCAGCCCTGCCGTTGGGAGTACACTATTGTGGAAAAAATGAGAGAGGGACAGTATTTCCCCGTGGTGCAGGATGACCGAGGTACCTATATTTTCAACTCCAAGGATATGTGTATGATCGAGCATATCGGCGACCTGATCGAGGCAGGCGTAGACAGCTTTAAGATCGAGGGCCGTATGAAAACGTTTTATTACGTGGCCACCACGGTTAAGGCATACCGTGAGGCCATTGACGAATATGCGGCAAACGGAAAATTACTTGCTCCCGAATACCATCTGACACAGGCAGGTAAAGCCTCTCACCGTGATTTCTCTACCGGATTTTACTATGCGCCGATGGATGAAAACGGATTCAATACCCAAAATGGCGGCTACATCCGTCCCTACGATGTGGTGGCAACAGTGGAAAAATGGGAGGACGGAAGAGTTCTCATTTGCCAAAAGAACAAATTTGCCGTAGGCGATGAGCTGGAGGTGCTCTCACCGTGTGGCAAGGACTTCACCTTTACGGTTCAAAGTCTTACCACTGCTGAGGGAGAGGCTGTTGCAGATGCCCCTCATTCGCAACAACTTCTTTGGATCCCCTGTGAAAAAGAACTGGGAACAATGGATGTTTTACGAAAAAAGAGCAACTAAAAAAATGTGGTTGTCCAACGGACAACCGCATTTTTTTCAGCGTGTCAAAGAATCCTCTTTGACACGCTGGTGGGTGTCAAAAAAGGAAGTTGCATTTCGTCAATAAAGCTCAGTCGGCGTACGTGGGTACGGTAGGAGATTTGTTGACGGAAAACAGAGAAAAGCCTTGCAGTGCAAGGCTTCCAAACATGACACTTTCGTTATGAATGGATTTTAGAAAGAAGCACAGTT
>JAFZEA010000017.1 GCA_017560905.1 Clostridia bacterium | reverse complement strand
GTCGGACAAAAAGTTGACCGCACTGCCCGCCGCGCCGATGGAAAAAGCAAAGAGCAGAGTGCGCTTTGCCGTCATTTTGTCATAAGCAGTCAGAAAGTTGCGCACACTGCCGATCAGCAGAGTGACCAGTCCTCCGTACATTCCCAGCACCAACTGCGTGATGCACAGCAACCCACACTGAACGCCCTGTAACAAAAACACCGTTTTTCTTTTCGAAAAAATGCAAGCGACGATCATACATGCCGCCGCCAACACCGATATCCCGTTGGCCAGAAGAAGTCGGGGTGAGGATAAGATCTCCTGTATATCTTGAATAAGTATTTCTATCATATCAAAGTCCTGCACGGTAACCTACGGCGACCTACGGTCGCCGCCTTACTGCTTGCGGCCGATAACGATACCGCGTCGGCCACGGCTCTCCTGTACAAAAATGATGATAAATGCAAGCAGATCAATGATCGCTGTAAAACCGTTGGTGATCGCCGTAATATAGTCCAGCACGCTGAGGGAATATCCCACCCACAGCACCGTATTGAGCAAGATATTCAATCGCATCAGATTGGGATGGCGGATGTAGTGACAACCGAAAGTATAGATTACCGTGGCCACCACGGGCAACAGCCCGATGAATCCACCGTCGGACAAAAAGTTGACCGCACTGCCCGCCGCGCCGATGGAAAAAGCAAAGAGCAGAGTGCGCTTTGCCGTCATTTTGTCATAAGCAGTCAGAAAGTTGCGCACACTGCCGATCAGCATTGTGACCAGTCCTCCGTACATTCCCAGCACCAGCTGAGTGATGCACAGCAACGCACACTGAACGCCCTGTAACAAAAACACCGTTTTTCTTTTCGAAAAAATGCAAGCGACGATCATACATGCCGCCGCCAGCGCCGATATCCCGTTGGCCAGAAGAAGTCGGGGTGAGGATAAGATCTCCTGTATATATTGAATAAGTATTTCTATCATATCAAACTCCTGTACGATAACCTACGGCGACCTACGGTCGCCGCCTTACTGCTTGCGACCGATAGCGATACCGCGCCGACCACGGCTCTCCTGTACGAAAATGATGATAAATGCAAGCAGATCAATGATCGCCGTAAAACGGTTAGTGATCGCCTGTGAAACACACATCAATCCGTACTTCGCCGCCAGAAACAAAAACATATGTTTTCTCTCTTTCATCACGCAAGAAACGACCAGCGCCACGGTTGCAAGCAACGAAAAAAGTTGGCAGTGAGCAACCGGGGCGAAGCCAGAATCTGCTCTATGTCTTTTATCAAAAAATCCATTATGCAATCCTTTCGTTTTGGTATTACAGCTATAGATAACTTATCTTTAATTATAAAATCGAACGCCTAATATGTCAACTAAAATCATCAATATAGCTTATCAAACAGACGGCTGATCGGTATATCAAATTTCTTTTGAATAATGAAAAATATTTTCACCCCTGCTCGTTTGGGTAACTCTTCCCTTTCAATTTTTTCTATGCCGGCGACACCGACTCCCAAGATTTTTGCCATTCCTTTTTTGTCAAGCCATGGCTTTTTCGCAAATGCGCGACATTTTTCATAAAAATTTCAAGTTCTGACACAGACCCTCCTATAAATCAAATGTGATGTGCTTATGCTAATATCACATTTGATGTTTGTTAATACATCATTTGTGATTTACCATAAACAGTGAGGTGAACTTTATGGAGTATTACAAAAGAATCAAACAAGTCAGATTACAACATAATGAAACGCAACAACAGCTTGCCGCTTTACTTGAAACTTCACAACAAGCTTATCTGAAATATGAAAAGGGCATCAACGAAATGCCCATTCGAAGAATCATCAAATTGTGTCAGCATTACAATCTTTCTGCAGATTATCTGTTGGGGTTGACTGACGAGCCCAAGCCCTTATATATAGAAAAGTAACTATAGGGCTTGACAATCCAAATCAAAAATTGTATAATTGTATACAATTTTTGCAAGGAGTGTATCAAATGGCTAAAATTCAAATGAAAACGCCGCTGGTCGAAATGGACGGCGACGAGATGACAAGAGTCATCTGGAAGATGATCAAGGACATTCTGATTCTGCCCTACGTAGATCTGAAAACCGAATATTATGATCTGGGTCTGGAATACCGCAACGAAACAAATGACCAGGTCACCGTTGACTCCGCCGAGGCCACCAAGAGATTGGGTGTCGCCGTCAAGTGTGCGACCATCACGCCCAACGCCGCCCGCGTGGAAGAGTACAACCTCAAAGAGATGTGGAAATCTCCCAACGGCACCATCCGTGCCATTTTGGACGGCACTGTATTCCGCACCCCCATTCTGGCAAAGGGAATTACTCCCTACATCCCCACCTGGACCAAGCCCATCACCATCGCCCGTCACGCTTACGGCGATGTATATAAAAACACCGAAATGCAGGTACCTGCGGGTTCCAAGTGTGAGCTGGTCTGCACCGACAAGGACGGTAACGAAATCAGAAGCCTCATTCACAACTTTGCCGATACCGACGGCATCATTCAGGGTATGCACAATACCGACAAGAGTATTTCTTCCTTTGCGCGCAGTTGCTTTAACTTTGCGCTGGACAAAAAGCAGGATCTGTGGTTTGCTTCCAAGGACACCATCTCCAAAAAGTACGACCACAGATTTAAGGACATTTTCGGGGAGATCTTTGAGGCGGAGTACAAGGACAAGTTTGAAGCCGCAGGCATCACCTATTTCTACACCCTCATCGACGATGCGGTCGCCAGAGTAGTGCGCAGTGACGGCGGCTACATCTGGGCTTGTAAAAACTACGACGGTGACGTTATGAGTGATATGGTCGCCACCGCCTACGGCAGTCTGGCCATGATGACCAGTGTTCTGGTTTCTCCCGAAGGCGTATACGAATACGAGGCCGCCCACGGCACCGTACAGCGCCATTACTATAAGCATCTCAAGGGTGAGCCCACCTCCACCAACAGCGTAGCCACCCTGTTTGCCTGGACAGGCGCGCTCAGAAAGCGCGGCGAGCTGGACGGCACGCCAGAGCTGTGCGACTTTGCCGACAGACTGGAAAAAGCAACCCTGCAAACCATTGAAGACGGCATTATGACCGGCGACCTTTATCTGCTTTCCACTCTGGAAAACAAGCAAAAGGTCGGTACAGAGGAATTCCTCATAGCCGTTGCCGAAAGACTGTAATAACCAAAAAATATATAAACAACACCATATTTCGTTTGAAATATGGTGTTGTTTATTTGTGAAAACTTCTTTGTATACCGAACTGTTTTTACAGCTCTTTACTCAGCGGGTTCAAACATATCTTTACCCACTGCGCAGAGCGGGCAAACGAAATCTTCAGGCAGATCGGCGAAATTGGTGCCGGGCGCAATGCCATGCTCGGGTGCGCCTTCAACCTCGTCGTATTCCCAACCGCATACAGTGCATACGTATTTCATATCTATTTCCTCCTTATTTAATTGGTTCAAAATCACTTGCCGGATGCTTGCACCATGGACAAACGAAATCCTCCGGCAGGGTCTCGCCTTCATACACATACCCACAGATCTTACATACCCAGCCCTTTTTCTTGGTTTCGGGCTTGGGCTTGACGTTCGCGTGATAGTAGGCATACGTCATCGAGGGACGGGACATCAGTACCGCCGACTCGGTCACTTGCCCGATAAACAGTGTATGGGTGCCCATATCTATACTTTGTTTGACCTCCAGAGAGATCACGCTGTTACAAAATTCTCCTGTCAGTGCCGTCAAACCGTTTTCAGTGCGCCAAAAGTCGAAACCGTCAAATTTGTCCACCGTTCTGCCGCTCTGAAATCCAAAACGCTCAAACAGGGAGAAGGGCGCCTCCGCGGAAAGGACATTGATATTGAGCTTACCGCTCCGGACAATAAGATCGTGGGTATATCCGCTTTTATTAACGGCTACCGCCACTTGTTCGGGCGAACTTGTCAACTGCATTACGGCATTGACAATACATCCGCTGTCTTTTTCGTCTTTAGAAGTGAGTACATACAATCCGTACCCGATACTGAACATCGCCTTAGGATCTTTACTCATAGTATTCCCTCTTTCCCTATTTTATCAGTTGTTTGGCAAGAATATCGATTTGCTCCTCGACCGCCCCGTTGACAGCGGAGCGAATGGTCACCGTCTGCTCTACAAGTTCTATATTCTTACTTTTCTCAAACATAGCGCGCATTATTCTTGCGGCCATCGGTGCCCACGTACCGTTTTCGATCAAACCGATACGGCGATTCTGATATCCCCGCTCGGTCAGATGTTGAATAAACGTTTTCATAAACGGGAATATATCGCCGTTGTAGGTAGTGGTGGCCAATACCAGTCTGTCATATCGGAAGGCATCCTCGACCGCTTCCGCCATATCGGTGCGAGCCAGATCGTGCAGTGCCACCTTGATACCCTCTGCCTCCAGCTTTTTGACCAACAGCTTTACTGCCTTGGCAGTGTTGCCGTAAACAGAAGTATAGGCAACGGTCACACCCTCGCTTTCGGGACGATAGCTTGACCAGATATCATACAGATTGATATAGTATTGCAGATTTTCCGTCAAAACAGGTCCGTGCAAGGGGCAGATGATGCTGATATCCAGCGCCGCCGCTTTTTTAAGCAAGGCCTGCACCTGCGCACCGTACTTGCCGACAATGCCGAAATAATACCGTCTTGCCTCACAAGCCCAGTCCTCTTGGACGTCGAGCGCACCGAATTTACCAAAACCGTCGGCGGAAAAGAGCACCTTATCTGCCGCATCATAGCTCACCATAACCTCGGGCCAATGTACCATCGGTGCCATCATAAAGGTCAGCGTGTGCTTACCCAACGACAAGCTCTCACCGTCAGTCACGGTCAGTGCTTTGTCGCTGAAATCCATATCAAAAAACTGAGACATCTGCACAAAGGTCTTGGCATTGCCTACGATCTTTGCCTCGGGATAGCGGACTGCAAAATGCAGTATTCCTGCGCTGTGGTCAGGCTCCATATGCTGTACCACCAGATAGTCGGGCGCTCTGCCCTGCAAAGCATCTTCGATATTAGCGAGCCACTCGTCAACAAACCGCGCATCTACCGCATCCATTACGGCAATTTTTTCGTCAATAATACAGTAAGAGTTGTAAGCCATACCGTTAGGTACCACATACTGCCCCTCAAACAAGTCAAGCTCGTGGTCATTTACACCCACATAAACAATATCCTTGGTGCCCATTTCCATTTATTTCTCCTTATAAAATAACATACAGTGGCAGTACCCTTCAAATTCGGGGTCGGCAATCTGCGCCTTAAATTCCTCGCACATACATTTATATTCTTGTTGTTTGCCCACCCGACAAGGACAGTAGCCATCCTTGGCTTTCAGCCCTGCGCGAACTCTTGCTACGATTTCTGCGTTTTCATTTTCTCGTATTTTCATGGTCAGACCACCTCTCTTAGATTATACTAGCACACTTATCGTTTCTTGTCAATAATTATTATCAATAAGAGATATATTTATATTAGTTTATCCAAAAAATACCGCAGACATTTTGTCGGCGCATTTTCAGCGTGTCAAAAAAGGCTTTTTGATTCTTAGCACACTTTATCCGGCAAAACCGCTATCAAAAAAGATAGAACTCTTTTCACCGTTTCGTCCTCCTAAAATAAAAAAACAGTTGATAAAATAAGTCTACCATCTATGCCGATAAAATGCAACCTCATAAAAGAAAAGTACACCCCGTGAGGCACCCTCCGTAAGGAAGGTGCCTCAACTAAGTTTGCCCTTACGGGCAAGAGAAGTTATCTTCGATAGTGAAGTTGTCCTACGGACAGTGAAGTTTCGCTCGTCACGCGAAGATGGGCAAACGTAACTTCGTTTGGTTTTATAGACCAAACTTCACTGCGAATACAATGAGCAACTTCACTTTTGCGACAGCAAAAACTTCACATTCAAAACAAGCAATAGCCATTGTTTTGAGCATGGTCATATTACCTTTCTCAAAGTATGTAACCCACTATGACACTTTCAATTTTCGAAAGTGTCTTTTCTTTATAAAAAAGCACGGAAGACAACTTCTTTACGAAGTGTCTCCCGTAGAGTGTACTTTTCTTTATTAGCAGTTAAAATTAGTCCTCAACCTTGGGACCGGCAGCAACCAGAGCCTTACCGGCATCGTTACCGGTGTACTTGGCAAAGTTCTTAACAAAGCGGCCTGCCAGATCCTTAGCCTTAACCTCCCACTCGGAAGCATCAGCATAAGTGTCGCGAGGATCGAGGATGGTGGGATCAACACCGGGCAGAGCGGTGGGAACCTCCAGATCGAACAGCGGGATCTTCTTGGTCTCGGCGTTCAGAATGTCACCGCTCAGAATGGCATCGATGATACCACGGGTATCCTTGATGGTGATACGCTTACCGGTACCGTTCCAACCGGTGTTAACGAGGTAAGCCTTAGCGCCGTTGGCTTCCATTCTCTTAACGAGCTCTTCGCCGTACTTGGTGGGATGCAGCTCGAGGAAGGCCTGACCAAAGCAAGCGGAGAAGGTGGGAGTGGGCTCGGTAATGCCACGCTCGGTACCGGCAAGCTTTGCGGTAAAGCCGGACAGGAAGTAGTACTGTGCCTGCTCGGGAGTCAGGATGGAAACGGGAGGCAGTACACCGAAAGCATCGGCGGACAGGAAGATAACGTTCTTAGCAGCGGGAGCTGCGGAAACGGGACGAACGATCTTCTCAATATGATTGATGGGATAGGACAGACGGGTGTTCTCGGTAACGGAACCGTCAGCAAAATCGCAAACACCGTTGTTATCTACGGTAACGTTCTCCAGGAGAGCGTTGCGCTTGATGGCTCTGTAGATGTCGGGCTCGGACTCTTTATCCAGATTAATGACCTTAGCATAGCAACCGCCCTCAAAGTTGAAGACGCCGTTGTCATCCCAACCGTGCTCGTCATCACCGATGAGCAGTCTCTTGGGATCGGTGGACAGAGTGGTCTTACCGGTACCGGACAGACCGAAGAACAGAGCGGTGTTCTCGCCGTTCATATCGGTGTTGGCGGAGCAGTGCATGGAAGCAATGCCCTTGAGCGGCAGATAGTAGTTCATCATAGAGAACATACCCTTCTTCATCTCACCGCCGTACCAGGTGTTGAGAATAACCTGCTCACGGGAGGTGATGTTGAAGGCAACGCAGGTCTCAGAGTTCAGACCCAGCTCTTTAAAGTTTTCAACCTTTGCCTTGGAAGCGTTGTAAACAACGAAATCGGGCTCAAAGCTTGCCAGCTCTTCCTCGGTGGGGATGATGAACATATTCTTAACAAAGTGAGCCTGCCAGGCCACTTCCATAATAAAGCGAACGCTCATACGAGTATCGGCATTGGCACCGCAGAAAGCATCAATAACATACAGCTTTTTGCCGGACAGCTCTTTCATTGCCAGATCCTTGACAATGCCCCAGGTATTTTCGCTCATGGGGTGGTTATCGTTCTTAAACTCGTCAGAAGTCCACCATACAGTGTTCTTGGAGTTGTCATCCATTACAATATACTTATCCTGAGGGGAACGTCCGGTGTAGATACCGGTCATAACGTTAACGGCACCCAGCTCGGTGAGCTGACCCTTCTCATAACCTTCAAGAGAGGGATCCATCTCTGCCTCGAACAGTTCCTCATAAGAGGGGTTGTAAACAACTTCGGTAGCACCGGTAATACCGTACTTTTCAAGATTCAATTTGCTCATAGGGGTTTTTCCTCCTTATAAAAATCCAAATTTTCACCTATACAATTATTATAAATGGTTTCTCCAAAAAATGCAACTGTATTCTTTGCTTGTCCACATTTTTGTAAAACTCAACAGTTTACCGAATATTTTCCAAACATTTTGGTCAATTTGCCTATGCTTTGACCAGTTCCATCAATACTTCCACCATTTTTTCCATAGACGGCACGGGAATAAATTCGTGAATACCGTGGAAATTAGCACCACCCGTGGACAGATTGGGACAGGGCAGTCCCTCAAAGGACAGGCGCGCGCCGTCGGTGCCGCCGCGGATGGCACAGACCTCGGGTGTCACGCCGCAGGTCTTCATAGCGCTTTGGGCACGGTCAATGATATACATATGCGGCTCGATCTTTTCCCGCATATTATAGTAACTGTCTTTGAGGCGAAGCTCCAGTGTTCCCTCTCCCCAACGGCGGCTCAGATAATCTGTCAGATCTCTCACAAAAGCCTTGCGCTGTTCGAACTTTTCTCTGTCGTGATCACGGATGATCATATGCATTTCCGCCAGACTTTCATCACCCTTGATATCGCATACATGATAAAAGCCCTCATATCCTTCGGTATGGGCAGGCGTTTCAGCGGCAGGAAACATCGAGATGAGTTCTGCCATCAGAAGTACCGCATTTTTCATCTTATTTTTGGCAGATCCCGGATGAATGTTCAAGCCGTGAATGGTAAAATCAGCGGAGGCACCATTGAAATTTTCATATTCGAGCTCGCCCAGCTCTCCCCCGTCTACCGTATAGGCAAACTCTGCGCCAAACTTGGGTATATCAAAGTGATCCGCGCCGCTGCCGATCTCCTCATCAGGCGTAAAGCAAATGGCGATCCTGCCATGCGCCACCTGCGGATTTTCCAAAAGATATTCCACACAACTGAGAATCTCAGCCATACCGGCCTTGTCATCCGAGCCAAGCAGGGTCGTGCCGTCGGTCACCACAATATCCTGCCCTGCATACTTTGCCAAAAACGGATAGGCCGAAAGCGATATACTTTCTTTATCATTCAGCACGATATCTCCGCCCTCGTAATGAACTACCTTTGCTTTGATATCCTTGCCGGAAACCGCAGGAGAAGTATCCATATGAGCGATCAGACCAATAACCGGCGCATCCTCCTGACCCTCGGATGCAGGCAACCACCCGTACACATACCCCATCTCATCCATATGAGCGTTTTCCAGTCCCATCGCTCTCATTTCCTCGGCAATAGCCGCGCCAAGCACCTTTTGGCAAGCGGTGGAAGGCACCGAGGTGCTGTGCTCATCGGAGGTCGTCTCAAAGCTTACGTATTTTAAGAATCTTTCTAAAACTGTCATAGTTCTTCTCCTGTGCAATAGTGCCTATATTGTAGCATTTCAAAGGTTGTTTGTAAAGTAGGTTTTCGATAATGAAATGTTTGTCAGGATGCTCTCTCGGCAGGCGGCAACAACAGCTCCGCCCTTTACGCTTTGCCTAACATTCATTAAAAAAAGGGGACAGCCCCCCCTTCTTAATGTAAACCCGTTGAGGCTTTTTCACGATATCTAATGTAATGGTCTATATATTTCGGTCGAGTTTTGCCTAATATATAATTAATAAATTATATATTGTTTAGGTGACTTATGATTAAATTAAATGTTTTAGAGTTATTACGGCAGCGCGGACACACCAAATACTGGCTTTACAAGCAGCTCAATATGAGTTATCAAAATTTCAACAAAATGGTCAACAACCAAACCAAGTCCATTCGGTATGAAAACATCGAAACGATGTGCTTGCTTTTAAACTGCACCCCTAATGAACTGTTTTACATTGATTACGATAAAAATTAATATTTTGCGGATTTTGATACCATTTCAAAATCCGAATTTTTCATTTGACTTATAGACCATTGCATTATATAATGTATTCATCAACTTATTCTAAACAGTACCGAGAAGGTATATTATGCGCCCGGATTACCAAAAATGTACTACATCATGTTTAATGCAACCGAAAAAGCAATCAATCTTTTGATCGAGGCGCAACAGCAGTGTGAAGAACTGTTTGTAGAGGCAGATACTAACCAACCCCCAAATTATACAATTACCTATAAATCGGCCGAAACCGAAGGATAACTAGCATAACTTTTACATAAGCGATAAATCTTTCAATAGATCTCGGTGCCGCAGGTGATGAGATCATATCGCATTGCCGAAGGCAATATATCACTTTTGCGACAACGCAAAAATATCACTTCACTTTTGGGGTCTGACCCCAAAAGTGAAGTGATAAAAAACCGGCACAAGGTATTCCTTGTGCCGGTTTTATTTAGTTTAAGCTATACAAAATATTCTACTGTTGCTTAATTAACGGAAGCATACATGAAGTACTTGAAGCCCAAGGGGCTGGAGAAGAAGCCTTCGATGCTCTCGGAGCACATATAGATATCAGTGTAGTAGTAAACGGGGATGATAGCACCGGTGGACATGAGGATATCCTCAGCCTCGTGCATCAGAGCGAATCTCTTAACGGGATCGGTCTCAGCCTTAACAGCGGCGATGCAAGCATCATAGGACTCAGCCCAGGTCAGGCCATCCTTACCGTTGTAGCTGTAACCGGCGTACTCAGCGTGAGCATCACGTCCAAACTGAGTATCGTTGTTACCGGAAGAGGTGATCCACATATCCAGGAAGGAGATGGGGTCATTGTAGTCGCCCAGCCAACCGTTACGGGCAACGGAGTATTCACCGTTCTTACGGGTGTTCAGGAAGGTAGCCCACTCCTGAGTCTCAACGGTGGTGGTGATACCGTAGTTGCCCCATACCTGCTGCAGGTACTCAGCGAGAGCTTCGTGGCCGGTACCCTCGTTGGTGATGTAGGTGATGGTGGGGAAGCCGCTGACTTTACCATCTTTGATGGTGAACTTCTTGGAAGAATCAGCAACCTCTTCGAGCAGCTTAACAGCCTTGTCGCAGTTGGCGGTGTAGTCCTCAGCAGCTACGCTGAAGTAACCCTTACCGTCACCCTCAGGACCGTTCTTGGAGATGTACTCACTGCCATCGGGCTCAGTCAGACCCATAGCTACGAAACCGGCTGCGGGAACCTGACCAGCCTGGCCGATCTCAGCAACAACATAGTTTCTGTCGATGAGCAGGCTCAGAGCGTTACGGATCTTAACTCTCTCTTCTTCGGTGAAGTCCTTCAGAGCTTCGTCGTTTACGTTCATAGAAACGTAGTAGGTACCCAGCTGACCCTCAACGAAGTACTCGTTGGGATACTCAGCAGACAGGGTCTCGATTTCGTTGTTGGGAACGGAATCGATGAACAGGTAGGAACCGTTCTTGTAGTTTGCGAGCAGAGAGGTGTCGTCGTCGTTGAAAGCGAAGGTGAGCTTATCGCTTACAACAGCGTCAGCATTGTAGTAGTTCTCGTTCTTGGCGAGAACCAATTCACTCTGAGTGAAGGACTCTACCTTGTAAGCACCGTTGCTGATGTAGGTCTCAGCCTTGGTTGCCCAAGCGTCGCCGTTGGCTTCGATGATGTCCTGCTTAACAGGCATATAAGCGGGGAATGCGCACAGCTCATAGAAGTAGGGCAGATCAACTGTCAGAACAACAGTCAGCTCAGTGCCGTCATCAGAAGCTTTAACATTCAGTTTGGCATCGGGATTGGTACGATTGCCTTCGTCGTCAGCAGCAGTAACTTCTGCATAACCGTCGATACCCTCAAACATATAGGCGTAGTCCGCGCCGGTGGCGGGATCGGCAGCTCTGTTCCAAGCGTATACGAAGTCAGCAGCAGTCAGATCACTGCCGTCGCTCCACTTCAGGCCTTCGCGCAGCTTGAAGGTGTAAGAAACCTTACCGTCTTCCAGAGCAACAGCTTCGGGAAGCTCAGATGCGCACTGGGGAACCAGCTCAAGGTTACCCTCTTCGTCTTGCTCATATCCAACCAGACCGCAGAAGGCATGGATGATATAAGTCGCACCGTCGACTGCGGAGTTCAGCGCAGGATCGATGGTGTCCGGATAAGCGCCGACATTCAGCACCATACCGGTGGATTGGTTACATGCTGTCAAAGACACCATGCAGCTGAGAATGATTGCTACTACGAGCAACAAGCTCAATGTCTTTTTCATGTGTTTTTCCTCCTAAAAAAAATTTTAATAAGGGGACACAACCCCCATATTACTGAGTAAGTACCTGTCAGATGTGGTGGCAGGCTACGCTGTGGCCGGGATGTACTTCTTTAAGCTCCGGCATACTCTCTGCACACTGTGCAGTGGCTCTGGGGCAGCGGGTACGGAAAGGACAGCCGCTGGGCATATGCAAGGGGCTGGGTACGTCGCCCTCCAGATGGATGCGCTGGTTGGCACGGGCGATCTTGGGATCGGGTACGGGCACAGCGCTCAACAGCGAAATGGTATAGGGATGGATGGGATGGTGGTAAAGCTCATTGGAAGGACCGATCTCGATGAGCTTGCCGAGATACATTACGGCAATGCGGGTGGAAATATGCTTAACGACCAGCAAGTCGTGCGCAATAAAGAGATAGGTCAGCCCTAACTTAGCCTGCAGGTCTTCAAACATATTGATGACCTGCGCCTGAATGGAAACGTCCAGCGCAGATACCGGCTCATCACAGATGATAAACTTGGGATCCATAGCCAGAGAACGGGCAATACCGATTCTCTGACGCTGACCGCCGGAAAACTCGTGCGCATAACGGGAAGCGTGTTCACTGGACAGACCGACCAGACCCATCAGCTCACGGATGCGCTCTTCGCGCTCAGCGTTACTCTTACAGCTTCTGTGAACGTCCAGCGGCTCACCGATCAAGTCGGAAACCGTCATACGGGGGTCCAGAGAAGAATAGGGATCCTGGAATACCATAGAGGCTTGCTTGCGGAACTCAGTGATGGCTTTTTTGCCCTCGATCTTCTGTCCGTCAAACCAGATCTCACCGGCGGTGGGTTTATAGAGCTGCAGGATGGTACGACCAACCGTCGTCTTACCACAGCCGGACTCACCTACCAGACCCAATGTCTCGCCCTCTTTGATTTCAAAGGAGACATCGTCTACCGCCTTGAGCTTGAGAGAACGAAGAAATCCGCTGGGAACATCAAAATACTCTTTCAGATTCTTAACAACGAGAAGATTTTTATCATTCATCTTTAAACATCTCCTCTACCTGTTCTTTGGTCATGGTGCCGGCTTCAATGGCATCGCGCAGATTGTACCAGCAGCAAGACTTATGATCCTCGTTGATGAATATCTCCTTGGCCTTATGGGTCAGACAAACCTTCATACAACGCTCGCAGCGAGGTGCGAAGGGACAACCGTCGGGCATATTGAGCAGATCAACGGGGCTGCCGCCGATGGGCTCCAATCTGGTTTCTTCATCCGTAACGGTGGGGATGGAACGCATCAGACCCTTGGTATACTCATGCTTGGGATTATAGAATATCTCATCGGCGATGCCGCGCTCGCAGACTTCGCCGGCGTACATAACGATCACCTCGTCACACATCTCAGCCACAACGCCCAGATCGTGCGTGATCATAATGATGGCCATACTCAGCTTTTTCTGCAAATCCTTCATCAAGTCAAGGATCTGTGCCTGAATGGTAACATCCAGTGCGGTGGTGGGCTCGTCGGCAATCAGAATGTCCGGCTCACAGGCAAGCGCCATAGCGATCATAACTCTCTGACGCATACCGCCGGAAAACTCGTGAGGATACTGCTTGATACGCTTTTCAGGTTCGTTGACACCGACCAGCTCCAACATTTCGATGGCGCGGGCGCGGGCCTCTTCCTTGTTACGATCGGTATGCAGCATAATGGCTTCCATCAGCTGGTTACCGATAGTATATACGGGGTTGAGAGAGGTCATGGGATCCTGGAAAATAATAGAGATCTTATTACCGCGGATCTTGGCCATCTCTTCTTTTGTTTTGCCTACCAGTTCTTCACCGTGCAGTAAAACCGAACCCCCAACAATTTTGCCGGGGTCGGCCAGAATCTGCAGGATGGAATAGGCGGTAACGCTCTTACCGGAGCCGGACTCACCAACGATACCCAGCACCTTGCCCGCATCCAGAGAAAAAGATATGCCGTTAACGGCCTTAACTTCGCCGGCGGGCGTAAAGAACGATGTATGCAAATCAGTTACTTTTAAAATTTCCATGATGCCACCTCTACTTCTTCAGCTTGGGGTCGAATGCATCGCGCAGACCGTCACCCAACAGATTGAGGGACAAAACGATCAAACAGATGGCAAGTGCGGGAACGACCAAGCGCATGGGCTCTGTAAAGATAATGCCTCTCGCCTCCGCACACAGAGAACCCAAGGAAGGCATGGGCTTGGAAACGCCCAGACCCAGGAAAGATAAAAAACTTTCCGTAAAGATTGCCGAGGGAATCTGTAATGCAGTAGAGATGATAATAACGCTGATACAGTTGGGAATCATGTGACGGCGGATGATATGACCGCCCTTGGCACCCAAGGAACGGGCGGCAAGCACCTAATCCTGCTGCTTGATGGTCAGGATCTGACCGCGGATCAAGCGAGCCATGGAGACCCAATACAACAACGCAAACACCACGAAGATGGAGATCATACCAATGCCCAGCTTCTCAAGGAAGGTACCCTCCAACAGGGGGCCCAGTGTCTGCTTGAGTACAACGGAAAGCAAAATAATCATCAACAGATCCGGCAGAGAATAAATAATATCTACCAAACGCATCATGATCAGGTCCACCTTACCGCCGTAATAACCGGAAATAGAACCGTAGATAATACCGATGAGCAATACGATGATGCTGGCAAACAAGCCAACCGCCAACGAAACTCTCGCACCATAGATCACACGGATAAAGTAGTCTCTTCCCAAGCTGTCAGTGCCGAAGAAGTGAGGCCAAACCGATTCGCCGTTTGCTTTTCTTTCCAGTTCGGTATCGCTCCACTCGCCGGAGCCCAAGTTATTATAGGAAGCGTCGCCCGTGGTAACACTGAGCTGCTCATCATAGGTGTAAGGATATACCATCGGCACAATCACAACTGCCAAAATAATAATCAGCAGAAGAATAGCACAGGTCATGGCCACCGGATTGCGGGAAAGTCTTTTCATACCGTCTTTAAAGAAGGTAGTGGACTCTCTCATTCTTTGCTGCTGCGCCTTTTCCTCGTCACTGGCAAGCTCCCAGGAGGACAGGTCGAGGTGCAGGGACAGGGGGTTTTTCTTAATCGTTTCTTTTTCTGTTTTCTTCATAACAAGACATCCCCCTTTCTTAGGACAAATCGACACGGGGGTCAAATACCTTATAGAGAATATCGGACACCAGTGTCATCACGATAACCAATACCGCCAAAAAGATGGTGGTACCCATAATCATCGGATAGTCGCGATTAATAATGCTGGAGAAGAAATATTCACCGAGACCGGGCACGGCAAAAATGCTCTCCACCACCAAAGAACCGGTTAAAATATAAGCGATCATCGGGCCGACGTATGTAATAACGGGCGTGACCGCGTTTCTCAAGGCATGCTTGAAGATAACCTTAGTGGGAGAAACGCCCTTGGCTCTGGCGGTACGGATATAATCCTGTCCCAATACATCCAGCATACTGGAACGGGTCAGACGAGTGATGTACGCCATGGGATACAGGCTCAGTGAAACGACAGGCAGAACGAGACCTGCTGTCGAGTTACCGTTGGCCGGCAGTGCAGGAATCCACACACAGAATATCAGTAGCAACAATGTCGCTATAACAAAGCTCGGCATCGCCACACACGCTGTAGAAGTAACCATAATAATACGGTCGATCAGCTTATTGTGATAAATCGCTGCCAATGAACCCAGTACCAGACCAATCAAAATGGCAATACCCGCCGCAATCAGACCGATCGGGCCACTGACGGACAGTCCGGTAAAGATCAAGTCGGTAACATTGCGACCTCTGAGCTTGATAGAAGGACCGAAGTCCAACTTCAACACGTCGGTCAGATAAGTAACATACTGCTCCATAAGGGGCTTATCCAAACCGTATTTGGCTTCCAGCGCAGCGGTCACGGCTGCACTGGGAGATTTTTCGCTGAGGAAGGGACCGCCGGGGATCGCCTTCATAACGAAAAAGGTGATGGTTATGACAAGAAATATCGTGACGACGGCAAGTACCAATCGCTTCAAGATATAAAATGCCAATTTCTGATCCAAAAGACTCAACTCCTTGATAGATTTGTTTTGATGAAAGAGAACTTTTGCGGGCGAACAAGGCTTGTCCGCAATTGCAAAGCCGCCCGGCCTTGCATTTTTCAGATTTCAATCAAATATTGAAAAAGGTCTTGGCGCAAAGACAAGACCTTTTTTATGCAGTAATAAGTTTTACTTTGATCTTGTAACATCCGACATTTACGCTCTTTTTCATTGTATTATATTAGCACGAAAACGCCTCAAAGTCAAGCAAAACTTAGACATTTGTACACCATTGGTAAACATTTCACAACAGGACACAACATATGGTGTTGAACAAGAAAAGCATCACAACACGATCAATCCGTGTTCACTTTCGGTGATATTGATGCAGCCATCCTCGGTTACATAAACCATATCCTCGATGCGCACACCGAATTTATTTTCAAGATAGATTCCCGGCTCTACCGTCATTACCGTACCGGGGCGCAAAATCGTTTCGCATCTCATATTGAAATTGGGATTTTCGTGAATCTCAATACCCACGGAATGTCCCAGCCCGTGACCGAAGCAACCCTCATAGCCTGCTCCGTAGATCAGGTCACGAGCCACCTTGTCAATATCCTTGCACACCTTGCCGGCTTTTACTGCCGCAATTGCCGCACTCTGCGCCGCCAGTACGGTATCATACACTTTTCTCTGCTCCTCCGTAACGGCACCCACGGCAACGGTACGGGTCATATCCGAGCGATAGCCCTCCACCACGGCACCAAAGTCCATCGTAACGAAATCGCCGACCTCGATGAGCTTATCCGAGGGCACGCCGTGCGGCAAAGAAGAATTTTTGCCGCTGACCACGATAAAGTCAAAGGATACACCCTCACTGCCCAGCTTGCGCATATAAAATTCCATATCCAGCATCACATCGATCTCACTTCTGCCGGGCTCAATGCGATCAAGAATATACGTAAAGGTTTCGTCGGTGATCTTCTGCGCGCGACGAATCAAAGAAAGCTCTTGTTCGGTCTTGACGGCACGCATCTGTTCCAGAAGTCTGTCCAGTTTATCGTCTTTAAGAAGCTCGATATCCCCCAGCACCGCCTGATAGCGTCCCATCTCGGCAATGCTCATACTGTCGGTTTCCACATATAAATATTTTACGCCCTCCAGCAAAGACAGTATCTCGTTTTCCTGTCGGCCGGAAAGGATGACATCACAGCTCTTAACCACGCTCTTTGCCTTTTCCACATAACGGAAATCAATGAGAAAATACGCTTTTTCCTTGGTAACGATCACACTGCCGGCACTGGAATGAAAGCCGGTCACGTAAAAACGGTTGGCACCGCTTACGATCAGCGCAGCGCTGTCAGCGGTCAAATGCTTCTGAATTTCAGCAATTCTTTTGCAAGTCATAGTTATATCTCCTTTAATATCTCAAGTAAATATTTATAGGTTCTTTCGGTGGAGGAAATACTGAGTCGCTCACGGGGAGAATGAATGTCCCACATCTGCGGCCCGATGGATACGGCATCCATACCGGGCAACTTTTCGCTCAGCAGTCCGCACTCCAGACCCGCGTGAATGATCTTCACTCTCGGCTTGTTGCCGTGCAGTCGCTCATATACACTCAGCATCGTTTCTCTGAGCGGCGACTCCTTGCGAAATTCCCAGGCAGGATACTGTCCTCTGACACAGAAATCGGCGCCATGCTTATGCGCAATGGCTGCCAGTTTATGAAACAACGCCTCCTTTTCCGCACTCGAAGAAGAACGTGGAGCAAAGGAAAGATGCAGATAATCCTCTTTCAACTCCATAATTCCCAGATTCAGCGAGGTCTGCACCAGCCCGTCAATATCGGGACTCCACGCCTGCACGCCGTCAGGCATTTCCAGCAACAGTGTCAGCGCCACCGCTGAAGAAATACTGTCATACCCCACCGTTTCCTCACAGGGCTCTGCGGTAATACAGAGATCTTTGTTGGCCTCGTCACGGTGCGCCGCCACAAATGTGTCTATTAAAGCTGCAGGGTCTGCCGCTGTGCTGATGACCGCCTCGGAACGGCCGGGAATAACGTTATCCTTTTGTCCGCCGACCAGTTCCACCAGCTGAAGCTCGCCAAGTTCAGAGAGAAATTCACCCATCAGCTTGCAGGCATTGTGTCTGCCTTTGTGGATCTCCACTCCGCTGTGACCGCCTGCCAGACCGTCTACGACAATACGGTAGCAGGGCAAGACCAGTGACGTGGGGATCAACGGCAGGGCTATATCTACTCTGCCGCCGCCGGCACAGCCAACGGTCAGTACCCCCTCCTCTTCGGAGTCGATGTTGATCAGCGTTCTTCCCGTGAGCCATTCGGGATCCAGTCCCGCGGCACCGTACATGCCCGTTTCCTCGTCTACGGTAAACAGTGCTTCGATGGGCGGATGGCTCAGAGTATCATCCTCCAGCACCGCCAGCACCATCGCCACGGCAATGCCGTCATCGCCGCCGAGCGTGGTCCCTGTGGCAGAAATCAGGTCGCCCTCAACCGAAAGGCGCAGTCCGTCCTGCGCAAAGTCAAAATCGATATCGGCCTCTTTTTCGCAGACCATATCAAGATGCCCCTGCAAAATAACAGGAGCTTCCTTTTCTCTGCCGATACTGCCCGCTTTGTAAATGGCAATATTATTAAGTTCGTCCTGCCGATACTCCAGCTTGTTTTTTTGGGCAAATTCGGCGCAAAAATCACTGATTCTCTTAGTATCGCCGCTGCCGTGGGGAATAGCGCATATCTTTTCAAACCAGAAAAACACTCTTTCCGGTTGCAGTCCTTGCAAAATCATAACCACACCTCACAAATTTATTAACTCTATTATACACCCGATTTGACAAATTGCAAGAGAGCGACTTTGCAGAATTTGAGTAAAAAACAAGTTTTCTCTTGACATTTTGTGCCGAAAGGACTATCATTTGAGAATAATTAAATTATAGGAGGCGCATTATATATGCAAATTCTTTTATGTTTATCGATTGCGCTGTTTGCAGGACTGATGCTCTCCCGTCTGGCAAAGCTCGTCCAACTTCCCGCCGTCACCGCCTATCTGGTAGCGGGTCTGCTCATCGGCCCCTACTGTCTGGGTGCCTTTGGCGTCAAAGGTCTGGGTTTTGTCAATATAGAGGACGTGGAGCAGTACGGTCTGCTGTGCGACATTGCGCTGGGCTTTATCGCCTTTTCCATCGGTAATGAATTCCGTCTTTCCGATCTTAAAAAGACCGGTAAGCAAGCCACCATTATCGGCATCTTTCAAGCCGTGTTTACCACGCTTCTTGTTGATGCTTTTCTGATCTCTCTGCACTATGCCATTCCGGACATTCTGCCGCTGCCCGCCGCCATCGTTCTCGGTGCCGTAGCCTCTGCCACTGCTCCCGCCGCCACGCTGATGGTCGTCCGCCAGTATAAGGCCAAGGGTCCGGTCACGCAGATTCTGCTGCCCATCGTGGCACTGGATGATGCGGTAGGTCTGGCACTGTTTGCCGTTTCCTTCGGCATTGCCAAGGCTATGATCAGCGGCAAGGTCGATATTATGAGCGTTGTGGCCGCTCCCATTATAGAGGTTGTTCTCTCGCTGTTGCTGGGCGCTTTGATGGGCTGGCTGCTGACCTTCTTTGAGCGGTTTTTCCACTCCAGAAGTAAGCGTCTGGCACTGAGCGTCACCTTTGTACTGGCCACCGTAGGTCTTACGATGATCGAGTTCCATATCGGCGAGTTGCACGTCGCTTTCTCCTCCCTGCTCACCTGTATGATGCTGGGTACCGTCTTCTGCAACATCTGTGATTTTTCCGAAGAGATTATGGACCGTCTGGATCGCTGGACCGCACCGCTATTCGTGCTGTTCTTCGTTCTCAGCGGCGCAGAGCTGGAGCTGAGCGTGTTTGCACAGATCGCTGTCGTTATCGTCGGTCTGGTCTACATTGTTTCCAGATGTATCGGCAAATATTTTGGTGCATTCTGGAGCGCCAAGGTCACCAAGTGCGATTCCAATATCGTTAAGTATCTGGGCATCACGCTGTGGCCGCAGGCAGGTGTGGCGCTGGGTATGGCGATCAAAGCCAGAACGTTGGGTGACGTGGGCAACATCGTTGCCAACATCACGCTGTTCAGCGTACTGGTCTATGAGCTTGTCGGCCCCATGCTGACCAAGATCGCGCTGCTCAAAGCAGGTGAAATCCGCCCCGAGGGCAAGACCTCTGCCCGTGAAGAGCACAAAAAGCGTATGGCAGAAAAATCGACCGGTAACAGGCAGAATTAAAAATAACTTTTACTAACAAATGCCGCAAGGACATCCTTGCGGCATTTGTTATATTATACTTTTTTGAACTTTGGGCAGCCAGTCCTCCATCAGACTTAGCTCAATGCGTTGTCCTGCGGAGAGTCCCATAGGATTCTCAGGCCGCATATCCGGCCCGTCGAGTGCATAGGCAGACAGCGTGTTGTGATCGCTGACGCTGAAAATGCTCAGCCCCGCATCCCGCGCCGAGCGCAACGAGTTTTCTACTGTACTGCATACGTTTCTCAATCTTTCTCCTGCACAAGTTCACTCAGTGCCTTGCGCTTTTTGGTGCGCAGCGGATCGTCCTTGTCCGCATATCCCAATGTAATAACCAGACGCACAGGGTAGTCAAGACCGCATACGGCTCTGATCTTTTTATCATCCAGCCAACCGAGAATACAGGTGCCCAATCCTTGCGCCGTCGCCTCTGCGGTAATATATGCCGCCACTATGCCGATGTCGATGGAACGGTAATCGTTGTTTTTGAGCTTGGCGCCTGCCGCCGCACTGCGCACATAAGGCTCCTCGCTGATAACGAGCATAACGGGTGCCTGCACGGCAAACTTGTTGATTCCGATACCGGCAGTAGCCTCCGCCACCGTCCTTGCAACACTTCCCCGACATACCGTGATACGATAAGGTTGCCCGTTGCATGCCGAAGGGGCCAGACGCGCCGCCTCTAAGATCGCTTGTATTTTTTCGGTCTCCACCGCACGGGATGTGTCATATTTGCGACAAGACTGACGGTTGATGGCTATTTCCGTAAAATTCATAATTACCTCCTGATACCTCAATACAGTATTTGATACAAACAGTATAACATAGTGTATCAAAACTCTCAACACTTGTTTCTTTTTTTAAAATAGCTTTGAACATTGGTCGATTTTATGCTATAATATGAATAGAAACTAACACTTTATTTTGATTTTCGAGGATGCACAATGAAAAAAGGATTGATTTTAGAGGGCGGTGCCATGCGGGGTATGTTCACCGCGGGAGTTACCGATGTTATGATGGAGCACGGCATTGAGTTTGACGGTGCCGTTGGTGTATCCGCAGGCGCCGCATTCGGTTGCAATTACAAGTCACGGCAAATCGGCCGCGCCCTGCGCTACAACACAAAATTTGTAACAGACAGTCGCTATTGCGGTTGGCGAGTCTTTTTCAAAACCGGCAATATGTACAGCACTGAATTTTGCTACGGTGAAGTGCCGCTGAAATACGATATTTTTGATTTTGATACTTATGAAAAAAATCCGATGGATTTTTTTGTTGTTTGCACCGATATCGAAACGGGCAAGGCCGTTTACCACAAATATGAGGGTCGGGACGATCACGGCTTTGACTGGATTCGCGCCTCCGCCTCTATGCCGCTGGTATCACAAATCGTAGAGATCGACGGTCAAAAACTTCTTGACGGCGGCATATCCGATTCCATTCCGATAAAATACTTTGAAAGCCTCGGCTATACCAAAAACATCACCATTCTCACCCGGCCTGCGGGATATCGCAAGTCAAAGAATCCTCTGCTCCCGCTTGTCAGACAAAAATATAAAAAATATCCCGAGCTGGTCCGTGCGATGATCAACCGCCACACGATTTACAACCAAACGCTTGACTACATCGAAATGCAGGAAAAGTGCGGCAAGCTCCTGGTCATCCGCCCCGAAACGGCTCTGCCCGTCAGCCGTGTGGAAAGAGATCCCGAAAAACTCACGGTCGCCTACGAAATCGGACGAAAAACCGCCACCCAAAATTTGGAAAAAATCATCAACTATCTAAAATGAAAGGTGACATGCCATGCCGCTGAAAATCGTAAGAAATGATATCACAAAAATGACAGTAGATGCCATCGTCAAGAGAAACCACGGTTTATGGTGCGAAGATGCCGAACGTTATTTGCTGAAGCACGCCCCTAGAATCTGAAAGGGAAAAAGCAATGAAGATTGTAACACTGACATTAAACCCTGCCTTTGACGTGCATTGCTTTGCCGACAATTTCAAGCCTTACCACGAAACGATCGCGCAGATCACTTCCATCCAAGCGGGCGGCAAGGGAGTGAACGTATCCCGCGCCCTTACGACAAACGGCGTGGAAAACACCGCCGTCATCATCGTGGGAACGGAAAACGGCCCCGAATTCTGCAAAGCTTTGGAAAAGGACGGTCTTACCGTAATGCCGGTTTGGGCAGACGGCAGAATTCGTGAAAACATCACCTTGCACGAAAGCGATAAACCCGAAACCCGCATCAGCTTTACCGGTTTTACTTGTACCGATGATATTCTGGACAGCATCCGCAACTGTGTCGGCGCGATAGATCATAATACCATCATTACTTTTACGGGAAGCATTTCGGGCGGTATGAACGTTCAACCGGTTTTAGCCATGCTAAGCGATTTCAAAGCACAGGGTGCCAAAGTGGTGATCGATTCCCGTTCGGTTTCGCTGCGTGAGCTGATCGAATTTAAGCCCTGGCTGATCAAGCCCAATAAAGACGAAATAGAGTACTACACCAATCAGTTCGTCAATTCCGTTGAGGATGCCGCAAAGATCGCCGCCGCCCTCTTTGATAAAGGAATAGAAAACGTGATGATCTCTCTGGGCGGCGACGGCGCCGTACTGGTCTGCGCACAGGGCGCCTTTTATGCTGACGTCCCCGATATCAGCGTCGTTTCCACCATTGGCGCCGGCGACAGCACCATTGCCGGATTCATTGATGCAACCCAAAAGTCTTACGATATTGAAAACGCCCTTCGTCGTGCCATCGCCTACGGCACGACTGCCTGCACCAGAGAAGGCACCTTGCCTCCCCTCCCCGCAACCATCCACAGCCTGGAAAAACAAATCAAAATCAGCAAGCTATAAGCCAAAAACTGCGTGATATTTACAATTCCATTTTGTGTGTACTGCAGTTTCTGTATCAAGTTTCAAAAATTAAATCCTCCTTCGTCTTTTTGTTGTGGCGGGCAACCCCACTTTTAGATGGACTGCACCAAGTTGTGCAGACAGCACAAAAAATACCCCTATGGTAGATTGAATTAAATTTTAAGCAACAAACTGACATCGTTTTTCAAATGGTGTCAGTTTTGTTTTTAATTGAATACGCTGATGATTGTAGAAATGG
>JAFZEA010000016.1 GCA_017560905.1 Clostridia bacterium | reverse complement strand
TCCAGTATCGGACAAAGCGGTTCTTTTGCTTAAAAACACATATATTCCATAAATAATTCCGAAAACGTCACATCTGCTGAGAGCTCAACGTATCGTGCCGGCGGCAACAGCGTGTGATTTCCGCAAGCGTATTCCATCGCGCCCATCAGGGCGGCGTTGCCGAGGCGTATCAGTTTACCCTGCAACGCTTCGGGGAGCAACCCCACACGGACGGCGCTCTCCGCTCTCAGTCCTGCGGAAAATCCACCCGTCACATACAGCGCCTCCACCTGCTCAAACGTAATGCCTTTGCGCTTTAACAGACATTCCATAGCGGCACGGACGGCAGACTTGGCCAGTTGAAATTCCCGTATATCCTTTTGGGTCACGCTGACATCGTCACAGATCACAATATCCCTCTCGGCATAACCGCTTTCTTCAATATCGCCTTTATCAAGTGCATGAGCGATCACATCGATCAGTCCCGTGGCGCACAAGCCTTTGGGCGCACCTCCGCCGATGACGGTATAGTTTTCTCCGTCATAACCGCAAACGGCACCGTCAACAGCACTCATACCGCAGGAGATGTTGGCTCCCTCAAAGCACGGGCCTGCCGCCGCCGCGGTACAGAGTATGTCCTCTTTCCCTATCAGTGCGATCTCCGCATTGGTGCCAAGATCCACCAAAAAGCAGTATTTCTCCCCTTTGGGAAGTCCGATATGTCGTATCCCGGACACAAGGTCCGCACCCACAAAAGCGGCAAATCCAGCCATCAATATAACGGTTTCTGCGCCCTGAATACCCAATCTCTCTGCCGCTACGCTTCGTTCATTTAAAAACATCGGGGTATAGGGACTCACCCCCAAGCCGCTGCAATCCTCTCCGTAAAAGAGGTGAAGCATAGTGGTGTTGCCCGTCACATATAGGTGTTCCACCGATTGCAGCCCATATCTGTCCAACAGGCGGCTGGTCATTTCACGCAATCGATTCAACAACACTCTCTGCAGCTTGTCTGCCCCGTTCTTTGTGGCATAATCGATCCGAGAGATCACATCCGCGCCGAAAATGCGCTGGGGATTGGCGGCGGTGAGGGTATCAACGATACATTTTCCGTCCCTTGATACCAATGCCAACACCAATGTGGTGGTGCCGATGTCCAGACACAAACACATCTGCTCACTCAACTGTCCCGTACCTGCGACGGTAATGATCTGCATTTCCTCACAGTCGGGAAGTTCTACCACCGCATCTCGGGAAATGAGGGTACGGCAGGACAGACATTCCTTGCCGTCACAGCGCACCTTACATTTTCCGCAGCTGCCCCGTCCGCCGCATATATGCGGCACCGTATACCCATAGCGCACCAACAGCTCGCTGAGCAAGACCTCCCCCTCAAAGAAAAAGGTCTTTTCTATTTGATTTTGAATTACTTTCATCTTAGCCACAGTTTTCTCTGAAATCCTTTACCGCATCAAAAAAGCCTCAATATTTTCCCACGGTGTCATCGGAGGAATATCGCAGCCCGAGGATACCGCAAAATTTGCAAATGCGCAACCGCGCAACCGTTTTTCAATAATTCCATCGTTTTTCCCGTTCCGTCTCCGGCGTTGCCTGTCTGAGTACAGCGACTGGGTCAAGATTTCCCATCACCACATCTACCGAAATTTTTTCAGCATATCACATATATTCACGGCATTTCCGAAACGATATGCCGCCGATACAGGCGGATAAACAACCGGGGCCGAGATTGCTAAACAACATCGGTACACCCTCCGCCACAAAGCCCGAGCCGTCGATTCAGTGCATATACTCAGCGTATATGTAGTTTTCGCCCAACCACTTTTCCTCTAAACTGACGGGCTTTCTGTAGGGCTTGTACCCCTGTTTCTTATAGGTGATGTTAAGGGTGGGGCTGCTCGCCTTTTCCCTCTGCAGAAGCGCTCGTAAGCCTACAGGGTATTGCTAAACTTTTCAGTAAACATATCTGTTATTCCTTATGTCCTCATTGCCAACCTTTTTTGTCAGATCTACAGTAATTTTGGCCATAACGACGCCCACCTTTTTTATATTATAACAATAAAAATTCTCTCTTTCAACACGTTTTATCAAAACCTTTTGCAATAGAGCTCACTTGAGGCAAGCGTAAATCTACCGGAATTGTTTCCTGTTCATTAAAAGGGGGTTAGATAGTTTCTATCTAACCCCCTTTTTGTTTTGGCAGCGGAACCTTTTCGCCTTAATTGAAAAAAATGTTTTTCGAGCTGTGATAAAAGGTGGCCGCTTTTCGACGACCGACCAGTAGTAGGTCGTCGCCCGAGATTGGCGGCGGAACCTTTCCGCAAAAAAGGTGTTTGTCCTGTGATAGGACAAACACCTTTTTCTGTGGGTTTATTTTGCATTAGCTGCAGAATCACCGTACTTGATCATAGCCTCTAAGAGGTTGAGCAGGCCGGTAGTGCCGCTTGTAGTTCTGGCGGCATAAGAGCAGATGCTGTAGCGAAGTGTGTTACTTACAGCGTTGCCCTCAGCGTCGCAGGCGGTAAAGTATACAGCCTCACGCATCTGGTTGGCGTTGAGCTTGTCAAGGTATACATAATAGCCCTGAGAAGCATCGATGAACTCACACTCGCTCAGAGGAATGATCCACTCCTGACCGTTCTCGGTGGTTACCTTTACATTCTCGGTGTCAGCACCGGGCACAAAGCGTGCACGGATGCAAACGGAAGTATCCAGTACCAGCTGTACGGCCTTGAAGGATGCAGTGGGATTTTCAATGGTAACAAACTTGGTGGTGGTCAGATCCTGATAAGCGGGCTTGGCGGCAGTGCCCCAACCTGCCTGCTCTGCAGTCAGATCGGCATTAACCAATGCGTCAACGTTGTATCCCTTCTTGATCTGTGCGGCAGCGCCGTAGTTAAGGAGGTCAACGATCAGTGTCTTGTCCTTAGCGGGAGTAGCGGCCTTACCCAGTGTGGAGTAAGCATACTTGTAGATACCGTACTCGAGAACACGGCCATCGTAAACTTCACCATCGCTGTAGGTAGCGCATATGTATGCATATACAGTCTCGTTCATAAAGTGAGCGGGAATATTTGCAAACTGGAATACGTAGCGGCCGTCACTTTCGATCTCGTACTCGGTAACGATGTACTCTTGATCGCCGATAATAAACTTAGCATAGGGGTTGGTAAATCCCTCGGGAATCTTGTCTGCGGGAACCTTAAAGTTAATGGCCAGATTGTTCATCAGGGACAGAGTGGCACCATTGAATCTCATATTGTACAGTGCATTCTCGTCGGGGCCGACCTGAACCAGCTTGTCGACGGGACGGCTTTCTGCGATCTCGCCGCAAACGGTACAATACTGTACTTCCAGACCCTCAGCCTCATAGGTGGGAGCAATAGTCTCTACCCATACGCCGGAGGCGGTGTGACCGAGTGCGTCAACATCATTCTGAGCAACAGTAACTTCGCCACATACGGAGCAGTGCTTGCCCTCTGTCTTACCGGCTGTGGTACAGGTGGCAGCAACGGCCTCATCAATGACCTCAGTGTGGCCGGTAGCTTTGATAACGATATCTGCTGTCACAGTAGTACCACATACGGTACAAACTTTGTGACCTACACCGTCTGCGGTACAGGTAGCAGCAGTATCAACGATCAGATCGGACTCGGTATGTGCGCCGGTTGCGGGAATTCCCTCAGTTTTGATATCGCCGCAGACGGAGCAGGTAAAGGTCTTCTGACCCTCAGCATTGCAGGTAGGCTGACTAGTGGTGGACTCTTCGTAGTTGTGACCCAAAGCGGTAACAACTTCCTGAGCAACAGTAACTTCGTCACATACGGAGCAGTGCTTGCCCTCTGTCTTACCATCTGTGGTACAGGTGGCAGCAACGGCCTCATCAATGACCTCAGTGTGGCCGGTAGCTTCGATAACGATATCTGCTGTCACAGTAGTACCGCATACGGTACAAACTTTGTGACCTACACCGTCTGCGGTACAGGTAGCAGCAGTATCAACGATCAGATCGGACTCGGTATGTGCGCCGGTTGCGGGAATTTCCTCAGTGTAGGAGTCGCCGCAGGCGGAGCAGGTAAAGGTCTTCAGACCCTCAGCATTGCAGGTAGCTTCAGTAGTGATCTCTTCAGTGTATTCGTGTTCGCATCCTGGGGCGACAACGTTAACTGTCCAGGTAGCGGTGTGGCCGTCAACGGTAACGGGAATGTTGAGTACGTCGCCGTTGGCGGGAGTGTAATAGGTTTCATCCAGTTTACCGGTACCAGCAGTCTTGGTGATGGTGCCGATGGTGCCGCCGTTAGCTGCAAAAGCGGTGGCAACATTGTACTTGCCGCCGGCGGCAGTGATGGTGGCTTCGAACTCGTCCAGATAGCCGTAGGCTTTATCCAGAACGATCTCTTCAAATTCGCCCTTGAGCAGGTTGAACTTGCTCATATCAATGGTCTCGGTCCCATTCTCATCCGTCCAGTAGATGGAGGACTTTTCAAAACCGGAACCGTAGAATTCATCATTGGTATTCAGAACATAAAGCTCG
>JAFZEA010000015.1 GCA_017560905.1 Clostridia bacterium | reverse complement strand
TTTTTTCTCATAGCTACATTTTTGAAACCCTGTGTATAGAAAAAATACTCCCCGAACAAGAAGTTTGCTCGGGGAGTTTGCTGTTTGTAGTGTGTTAACTCTGAAACGATAAAAAGTCAAGTCTTTTCTACCGTCAAAATTTGAGCCGCAGTAGACAAAGAAAAAAGGGGAATATTAGTTGTGTTTTTGAGAACATCGTTGTTTCAAGCGACAGTTGCCCTCGGCGGTCTTGTTGCAACCGTAATTATCGGTATCAAGCGCAAGAAAGATGATGAGGAAGACTAATGATGAAAAAGGTGTATATCTGCGCACCTCTCGGTGGTGACGTGATCGTCAATTTTGATAACGTCAAGAGATATACCCGAGATGCATTAAGGTGTGGCACGGCTCCGGTCGTGCCACATTTTTATGCTCTCTGCCTTGACGATGATATTCAAGAAGAACGAGAAATCGGGTTAGCCGCCGGACTCGGTATGCTTTGGTTTTGCGATGAGTTGTGGGTGTGCGGAGAAAAGGTTACCGAGGGCATGCAAAAGGAAATCCAATTCTGCAAACATCTCAACATCAAAATCCGTCATGTAAGTGAAAAAGAAATCCGTAAGAAAATTGGAGGTATGTAATACGGACAAACATCACAGATGAAAGGTACAACCAAATCAATTCAACAGACGGTCGCACTCTCGCATTGTCAACTTGCTATGGCAGTACAAAGAGCGACCGTCTACTCATTATTGCAAAGGAGGTTACGACCTAATATGGCCAAGAAACCAAAAGTATTAACTCCCGAACAAGTCGAGGAAATTCGCACAAAAGACTTCTTCGACTGCATCCTGCCCGGAACCGTAAAGTTCTTTACCGACCGCTACACTGTCGGTGACAGTCACAGAAGCGTTTGTTGCGGTTTCGTATATACCAAAAGCTTTGCCGGCATAACAAAAAAAGCAGGATAAACCCGCTCTAAACACTAATGTGCATAAAAAAGAATGTTCATAACGGTGGGGTCCGTTATGAACATTCAACATGGTCGGAGTGACAGGATTCGAACCTGCGGCATCCTGCTCCCAAAGCAGGCGCGCTACCAACTGCGCCACACCCCGAAATATTATTTGTTCTGAGAACTTCAGAACAATATCGATTATACCGAAAAGTGTAGGAAATGTCAAGTCGGTGCTTTTTGAAGACGGGCGGGTTTTGCAAAAATTCTTACACTTGAGAATTAGGAAAAAATGGTATATAATAGTAGTATTATCTGGAGAAAAGGTGACATTCATGCTGAAATATCAGAAAAAGATGCCGCTATGGCTGACTATAGTATTACTCTTTGCGCTGTCGATCCCGGCGCTGCTGTATTGCATTGCACTGCAGCCCGGAACGTTTTTCGAGTCGCTGTGGGATATCCTGCGCAGAGATATACTCTTTTTGCTCAACTGGTTTCCCGTGCTGATCACGCTGGTGTTTGGGCATTTTATTACGGGCAACGTATGGTGGGGCAGCGCCATCGCCACATTGATCTGGCCGCTGTTGTCCTACGTCAATTTGCTAAAAATCGAAGGGCGTGAAGATGCCTTTGTCCCTGCCGACTTCGGTCTTATAAAAGAGGCGCTGAATGCCGCGACAGATTATTCGCTGGATCTGCATCCGGTGTGGCTGGTCGTTATTATCGGTACAGCGCTGGCGCTGTGCGCCGCAGGCTTTTTTCTCACCTCTCCGCTGAAATGGCAATGGAGAACGGCGGGTGCGGTCGGTGCTGTGGCACTGTTTGCGCTGAGCATGATCTTTGTTTATCCCGACAAAGACCGCTACAACGGCTACGAAGTACCCGATGCCTATAACATTCCCTCGGTATTCAATACACTGGGATTTAACTATTGCTTTTTATACAACACCAATCTTTACCCCGTAGACAAGCCCGAAGGGTACAGCAAAAGCGAAGTGGAGGCTTGGATCGAAGAATACACCACGGATACCGTGACTCCCGAAGACAAACCCAATATCATTATGGTTATGGGTGAAGCTTTCAGCGATATTGCCAATGCCGACGTCTTTGACTGGCAAAACCAAGAGGACAATCCCGTATATCTCTATAACAAACTGACCCAAAGCGAGCAAACGCTGTCGGGGCATATCATCGTTTCCAATATTGCCGCAGGTACTGCCAATACGGAATTTGATGTTCTTACGGGTCTGCCGACCACGATGATCGGAGAGGGTACCACTTCTTCCTTCCGTGTGGTACACGGCCCCCTCGCCACCATAGCTTCGGCGCTGAAAGAGCAGGGCTATCACAACCGATTTATGCACCCCGGCGACAGTTGGTTTTACAACCGCAGCAGCGTCTACCAGTACTTCGGTGTAGAGCAACAGACATTTAACAAAGCGTTTGATATGGAAAACAATACCGTCGGCGGATTTGTAACTGATGCCGCCTTTTTGCGCCAACTCAAAGCGGAGATCAAAGACGGTCAGACACCGCAATTTATCTACAGTGTAACCATTCAAAATCACCAGGCCTACACCTATAAAAAATACCCTGATGAAACGCCTGCGGTTCCCGTCAAAACCGACATTTCCGAAAACGCCATGGAATATCTGTCGGTTTATCTGCGGGGCACCCGTGACACGGCGCAGATGATCTATGAGCTGGCAGAGCATCTCGACACCTTATCCGAGCCAACACTGTTGGTCTTTTTCGGAGACCATCTGCCAAATCTTGGCAGTGACTATCTCGCCTACAAAGAGTTGGGTCTGCCCATGGGCAGTACCGAAACGGCGGAGAATATATTCTCCTCGTATACCACGCCCTTTATGATCTATGCCAATGATGCCTATTGTGCGCAAAATGATTTTGCCGCCGCAACAGCGGCGCTGGAGCTTGACGAGCAGCCCGTGATCAACGGCACCTATCTCGGCGCGATGACACTGGAGCTTGCGGGCTTTGCGGGGCTGGATCCCTATTTTGATTTCTTAAACGAGGCGCGCCGCACTATGCCCGCCTTCCGCTCGGATGCCGCCGCCTATCTTTTAAAAGACGGCTACACCGACACGCTGAGCGAAGAGGCAAAGGATATTCTCACCAAAATAGACCGTTGGGAGTATTATCGACTGAAAAGCTGAAAAATGAGCTGTAAAAAAACAACGGTTTTTTTACAGCTCATTTTTATTGGACTACTTCAAGATGAGTATATCCGTAGTACCGCATCAGTTCAATGGTGCTGCGGTTGATGACCTCGCCGCACACGGCAATGGGTACGGCAGGCGGACAACTGACCGTAACAGAGGCCAATATCCTGCCCTCACATTGCTCCAGCGGAAGTTTTTCCGCAGGGGAAAGCAGAGCCTTGCGGGGAGATGTCGCCCGCTTTGGCAAAATAAAGGCAGGCGGCTTTTGGCTGAGGGACTCTTTTTTGGGCAAGGCGCACAGCGCTTGCTCCAAAATCGTGATGTCCTGCCCCGGCGAAAGCATCAATACCAGATAATCGGGATCGGCAAACTCACAAATAATCTGACGAGAAGACAACCACTGCTCTATTTCTTTGCCTGTATAGCCGTAAGACTTGGCTGAAAGAGTGATCTTCAGCGGCTCGTTGCCGCAGAGGGTGTATCCCTTCGCTTGCAAGCGCTCTTTAAAAGCCGATATTTCCTGCGAAAATGCGCTGATTTTTTCGGGGAAATCGTGGCTTAAATATCGGTTGACCAAGTCAAGTGACTGCAAGATCAGATAGGAGGGCGAAGTGGAGGCAAAAAGCGCCATCGCCGCCTCGGCTCGCTGTGCAAATATTTCGGGAGCTCGCACCGATATATGGAGATAGGCGCCGCCGGTCAGCACCGACAACGTTTTATGCGCTGAATCACAACAGGCGTCCGCACCCAACGTAATGGGGTGAACATCCTGTGGTAAAAAGCGAAGATACGCACCGTGAGCATTGTCGACCAACAGCAGTATATTGTACTGGCGGCAAACCTCTGACAGCCCTGCAATATCCACACAATTGCCCAGATAATCGGGAGAGGTGACATAAAGTGCCGTGGGTGTGGTTTGCATATCCCGCAAATGCTTTTTAAGACTTTGCGGTGTGACGGCACAGCTCAGAATATTTTCTCCCTCGCACAGCCACTGCACCTCTATATCAAGTAGTGCCGCGCCGCTGAGAAAACTTTTGTGCGCGTTACGTCCCGCCAGAATCAGCGGCTCTCTGCCCTGCTCTCCGGCGTGCAACAGCGCAAGATAGAGCATCGCACGAATGGACAGGGAAGAACCCTCGGTGGAATACAACGTTTTTTTCGTGCCGAATAAAGCGGCCGCATTTTGCCGACTCTCGGCAATGATGCCTTCCGCCCCGTACAAAACGTCTGCACCGTCGATCTCGGTAATATCCCTGTCTTCACAACCCAAAAAGCGTTCACCTTTATGCCCCGGCATATGCAGTCGGTGCGGATGACTTTTTATGTATTTTTCAACGAAATCACAGATGGGTGTGTTCATAATTACTCTTCCATTGCTTTGGCCGCTTCCAGCATAATGGCGCACTCCATACGTTTGCGGAACAGCTCACAGCCGCTCTTGTACACACCCGTCACCTTGCCTGTGGCGTGATAGGCGTTGGCGGCGCATCCGCCCGAACAATAGAGCTTTGCCCAACAGTCGGCACACTCGGGACGGGAATAGACGTTACACGCCATAAACTCATCCTGTACCGTCTTGTTGGTAACGCCGTTCCAGATATCGCCCAGTTTAAAGGCTTCGTCGCCGACAAACTGGTGACAGGGGTACAGATCGCCCCAAGGTGTGACCGCCATATACTCGGTACCGGAGCCGCAGCCTGAAACACGCTTGTAAATACAAGGTCCACCCTTAAGGTCGATCATATAATGATAGAAAGTAAAGGGCTTGCCCGCTTTTCGCTCGGACAGCACCAGCTCGGCCAAGCGCTCATATTGCTCTTTGACGATCTCCAGATCCGCCTCGGTCAGAGCAGAGGGGTCGTCGGGGGCGCAGACCACCGGCTCCATACTCAACTCTCTGAAACCGAGAGAGAGCATCTGCTCGATATCCTTGACAAAATCGGGATTGGCATGGGTAAAGGTGCCACGCATATAATAATTTTTGTGACCTCTGGCCTCTACCATCTGCTGAAATTTGGGAACGATCTTTTCCCAGCTGCCGTTACCCGCATAGTCCACACGAAAACGGTCGTGAATCTCCTTGCGGCCGTCCAGCGACAGCACCACGTTGCTCATCTCACGGTTGGCAAAATCGATAATGTCCTGATCTATGAGCACACCGTTGGTCGTTAAGGTAAAGCGGAAATTTTTTCCGCACTGCTTTTCCCACTCTCTGGCGTAGGCCACCAGCTCTTTGACCATATCAAAGTTCATCAGCGGTTCTCCGCCGAAAAAGTCGACCTCCAGGTTGGTTCGTCCCACCGAATTTTCAATCAGAAAATCCAGCGCTCTTTTACCGACCTCAAGGCTCATAACGGCTCGCTCGCCCTGATATTTTCCCTGCGCGGCAAAACAGTACGAACAGTTGAGATTACAGGTATGCGCCACGTGCAGACAAAGGGCTTTGACAACGCCCGATGTCTTTTGCTTTAAGGTATCGGCAATGGGGGCAAAAGTGTCGGGGGCAAACAGCTTGCCCGCCGCGCGAAGTTGATCGATCTGCTCAAAGCATTCGTCAATCTCCCCTGCTGTTACGTCCTCACGGTGCGCATATTTATCCAGCATTTTCGCCTTGATATCCTCTTTACTCTCCTGCTCATAAAGCCCGATGATATCATAGGCCACCTCATCCACAACGTGCACCGAACCCGAAAAAACGTCCAGCACGATATTATAATTTCCCAGTTGATAACAATGAATCATTTTGTATCTCTCCGCATAAAAAAATGCCGCTCCTGCGGCATTTTTTTGTTTTCTTACTTATTCTTGTTCTCGCACTGCTGATTGGCAATACCACAGCTGGTCTTGCAAGCAGACTGACAAGAGGTCTGGCACTCGCCGCAACCGCCCTTTTTGGCGCTCTGACAAAGATTCTTGGTTTCCAAGGTCTTAATATGCTTCATTTTCGTTTCCTCCGAAGAATAGTATTTTTACTTATTATATCACCTCTGCCGCCATAAGTCAATCGGCAGACTATATTTTTTTGTTCTGTTCCTCTTCGATCAGGCGCAGACATTCCTCACCGCTGACGGAAATATCGGCAAATTCATCGAACATAATGGTTTTACTCTTGAGTATATCGGTAATGCGCTCATCAATCGTATCCTCGCACAGCAGGCGGAACACCAATACTTTTCGTGCCTGACCCATACGGTAGCATCGGGCAATGGCCTGATTTTCAATAAAGGGCTTGAGTTGCGGCTCACAGAGCATCAGCGTTGGTGCGCCTATATGATAGCTCTGGGATACATCAGCGGCCATACAAGAGATGACATCGGTAAGCTTCATCCCGATCTCCGTCCCTACCAACCGCCGGATGAGCTCACCAAGCAAAAAGACGACTTTTGCCGCCACCAAACCGAACATTTTTTATCTCAAAAAAGGGGCTGTAAAAAACATTTGTTTTTAGGCGTAGTGTTCTAAAGGACACTACGCCAGTTTTATTCGCCTTTGGCGAGTTTTATTGCTTCGCAGTGATATTTGTCTTACGACAAGTGATATTGCCTTCGGCAGTTTATAGGCAAATAAAATACCACTGAAACCGTAAGGTTTCAATATCACTCTTTTGGGAAATATCTCGCCTACGGCGAGGTATTCCAAAAGAATATCACTGTGAGACCTGTCTCACAATATCACTATTAAAATATTTTTTGAGACAGTAAAACGGATGTGCAGAAATTCTACACATCCGTTTAATATTTGTCTCATACCGTAGCAAGCAGGACGTTTGGGCGCCCAAACGTCACTCGTTAGGAGAACCTAAAACCCTTTAATAGAAATTTATCCTGCAATACGCAAAAGAGGGAACTTACTTTTTATGAATTTTCCATTCTGAATTCACGTTTTTTCGGGTAGCAATATATCCGTAAGGCATATCGGCTATTCTTGCTATACTGTTATCAAGTGCAAATACTTCTTCAAGAGCAACCAATTTGGCATCAGTTATTTCGTGAGAATTTCCGCACAAAAACTGCCACATACCATCATCTTCATCGTGGGAAACATATAAAATATTGTCGCCTTGTTCGAGAATATGACTGCAAATAATCGCCATAGTATTCGGTGCGTCATCAAAAGGAAATTTCATAAACTGCCCCCTGTATTTTTTATAATTATATCATAATTTTTGATAAATTACAATACATACAAAAATCCCTCTGCCGATTACTCAGCAGAGGGATAAATTCACTTTATATATCTAATTACTTAGACTTTATAGCAGCCTGTGGTGCTATCAGCAAAAGGGGGAAATTATTTAACTAGAGTAAATATAAATATACCTAAAGCATCTAACATAAAACCACCAATAAGTGCAATTAAAGTTACCCAATGTCCCAAATATTGTTTTATTATCGCCATAAAAATATTTACTAAACTTATACCAATAGAGCAAGAACCAATAAGCCCCAATATACCGCCCGCCGCTCCGCATAAGTTGCCAATTTGTGTTGTTGGTTCAAATGCGTTACTTGGTGCAATAATCAAAAAAACAATAAAAGGAATGAGCAAAATTACGATAGAAAGAATTGTGTGAATGGTATAAAAAACACCATATTTTTCTTTTAGGATTTTTTCTTGTTTGGGTGAAAAATAATTCTTTGCGTTTTTTGGCAATTTCCAATAATCATTGAATTTCATAAAATCACCTCTTAATTTTATTATAATGATTTGCAACAAAATTTCAATAGATATATGAAAATCCCTCTGCCGATTTCTCAGCAGAGGGATAATTTTTGCTTTATAAATCTAATTACTTAGATTCTTTGATTGCAGCCTGTGTTGCACTACGGCGGGCTATGGGAATAAATCTTAAAACTGTCCTTAAGGATACAACTCCTACAGCCCCTTTTTGTTTTTAGTCGTTAAAGTTGAACTCGTCCTTGTTTTTCTCTTTGAAAAGATTGAAGACCTGCATCAACTCTTCGTCATCGTCAACGGATGCGTAGCTTTCCTCGTCAGTATCCGCATTTTCGATCAGCAGAATGACAACCTGTCCTTCGTCATCGTCCAGCGGCAACAGAACAACGTACTCCTTACCGTCATATTCGATGAGATCCAAAAATTCAAATTCTACTTCGTTGCCCTCGTCATCGGTCAGGGCGATGATGTTATCCATTTCTTCCATTACAGTTTCTCCTTTATATTATTTTTTAGGTTTAAACAAATTTTTAACCAAGCCCATCAGATCGGGTTTAGAGGCCGATGCCGCAGGGCTTTTCACGGTAACGCCATCTTTATCAAATACCAAAAATGCTGTCGGCTTACGATCCACTTTACCGCCTGCACCCACGGGGTGCGCGGCACGCTTGCCGCTTTCGGTATCTGCGCCACCGCCTGCAAATCCGACGGAAACAGAAGATACCGGTATAACGCTTACACCGTCCTTTTCAATGGCATCGCCCACAACAGAATTGGCATCAGCCAGCTCCACGGTTTTGTCCGCGGTAAAAGACAATATCTGCAAAACGTGATTATTAACGGTTTCCTTCACTGCTTGCATCCTCCTTTATTTTTTGGAATATTATGCTGAAACCCGCATAGAAAAGGTGCGCTACCTGCAACGATATCTCACTTTCCAGCGTAAAGATCGGCTCCTGCCGATCAAAATCACAGCGTATATCCAGCACCGTGTTTTTGTCTGACAGTCGCATTTTTTGCCGCATATATTCTATCAGCGGGTAGAGTACACTGCAGGCCGTACCATACTGCATGGCACAATCTGCGGCATCCGCATCGGCGGCAATACAGGTAAGCTCCAAGCGCTTAACACGCAACCGCCGCCCGATCTTGGGCAAATGACCAAAAACGATACGCACCATCTGTACCGCCGAACGAACGGTTTGTGAGAGATTTGTTTTTTCCTTTTTTTTCGGGGGTTCTTTCTTTTCTTTTTTAGGTTTGCGGGGCGCTGATTTTCTCCACAATTCAAGCCCTGCAAAGCTGATCCAGATATCACTCTCGGTTTTGAGCCCTGCCTTGACCCCCAATGTAAGCGGTAACGGCAACAGCAACAGCAACAGCGCCGATATCGCCAAAAGGCACCACCCCATTATTTGCAGTACGATCATTCGGGCAGCCTCCTTTTGTTACTTACTTATTTTAGTTTATCATAATATCCGTATAAATTCAATCACTTATCTAAAAGTTCTGCATATTTGAGCGGAACGTGCGGCTCACCCAGAAGAATGTCGGGTGTGTTATCCCCCCGATATCCGCTGCCGCCGCAAAGCTTCAGCCCAAATTCTTCCGCTACGATCTCGCAAAGTCGGCTTGTCATATCATCCTGCCCGAAGCGTATAATTTCCACACCTTCCGCCCCCAAGTCACCGCCTGCTCATCCTGAACTGCCCCAATTTGTGCGGACAGCTCAAAACGCATCCGTGATGTTTGGTATTTGATTTTGTTATTGCCGCAGCAGGACCAACGCGTCGGGAAACAGCTCCAAAGACCTTGCCAGAAGGCCGTGGATATGGGCGATCGCCACACCGTAGTTGACCACCGCAACACCCGCTTCCGCCGCACTTTGCAAACGGTAGCGCATTTCGGTTTCGGTGAGCATACACCCTCCGCAGTGTACCACCAACTTATATTCGGACAGATCGGTGGGAAACGTACCACCGGAGGTGAAAGAAAATTCCGGTGTTCCCTCTGCCACTGCACTGATCCATCGGGGCAATTTTTCCGTACCGATATCGCCGCACTGACGGTGATGAGTACACCCCTCGGAAATCAGAACTTTATCCCCTTGGGACAGGGTGGTCAGTACCGACGCTCCCTTGACTTGTGTAAGCAAATCTCCCTTATATCTGGCAAACAGTATGGAAAACGAAGTCAGCGGAATCTCCTCGGGGACAAGGGGCGCAACCTTGCCAAAGACCTGAGAATCCGTGATGACCATTCGGGGCGGTTTGTTCAAATTGTCAAGCGTTGCCGTCAGCTGCTCGGGCTGACAAACCACGGCACTGCAACCTGCGTCCAGTATATCCCGTAACGTCTGTTGTTGCGGTAAGATAATACGTCCTTTGGGCGCGGAAGCATCGATAGGCACCACCAGTACAACGGTGTCCCCACTCTGCAGCAGATCTGCCACCGGACGTCGGGGGGTTCCTTTGTCACGGGCCAGTTTTCCCAGCCGTTCCTTGAGCTCGTAAATGCCCGTTCCCGTCAGCGCGCTGACATAAATCTCTCGATCTGTCGCCTGCGGCAATACCGCCAGACGATCGGCTTTGTTGAATACGATGATATAAGGGATATTTCTTTTTTGCAGTTTTTCTGCAAATGCTTGTTCAGCGGCATCCGGCGACGTGCCCTCTGACACCAGCAGTGCAATGTCGGTTTTAGAAAGGACCTCCTCGGTCTTTTGCACCCGCTTTTCTCCCAGTTCTCCGCTGTCGTCAAAGCCGGGTGTATCGATCAATACCACAGGCCCCAACGGCAACAGCTCCATCGCCTTTTTGACCGGGTCGGTCGTGGTACCTTTAACGTCGCTGACCAGTGCCAGATCTTGCCCTGTCAGTGCATTGATCAGACTGCTTTTGCCGGCATTTCTCTTGCCGAACAGTGCAATATGCAGTCTTTCGGCAGATACGGTTTGATTCATAGTTACCTCCTAAAAACGGAAGTCTCTCCGATTGGAATTTTTGATATCTTCAATGTTTTGTTTTGCAATGGCGCGCGCCTTGGGGCTGGTGACTTTTTCCAGCTCTTTTTCAATCATGGCAAAACCTGCTTTTTTGGTTTCTTCGCTTGCATAGTCTACGAGATATTCACACAACGTCATCAGGGCATTGGGATTGCAACAGTTAACGATCTGCCCCGCTTTGCACAGACTCATAAAGCGGTCGCCCGTTCTTCCCTCACGATAACAAGCCGTGCAGAAAGAGGGGATATGTCCGTTTTCCATCAGCCAATGCACCACTTCATCCAGTGTGCGTTGATCGGAAACATCAAATTGCTCGGTATCGTGGCTTCTCTCCTCGGTGGTATAGCCGCCTACGGTAGTACGGGAGCCGCCCGAAACCTGCGATACGCCGAGATTGAGCAGTTTGCCGCGCACTTGCTCCGTTTCACGGGTGGAAATAATGATACCGGTATAAGGCACCGCCAGACGGATACATGCGGTGATTTTGGCAAAGGTATCATCGTCAATACCATTATCAAACTCATCAGGATCGATATCGTCCGCCCTTTTCAGTCGAGGCACGCTGATGGTATGGGGGCCGACACCGTGTACCGCCTCCAGATGCTCCGCATGCATGATCAGCCCCGCAAACTCATATTTATAGAGCTCCAATCCGAACAATACGCCCAGACCCACGTCATCAATACCGCCCTCCATAGCGCGGTCCATCGCCTCGGTATGGTAATCATAATCGTGCTTTGGGCCTGTGGGATGCAGTTGCAGATAACTCTCTTTGTGATAGGTTTCCTGGAACAAAATATATGTACCGATACCCGCCTCTTTGAGCTTGCGGTAATTTTCCACCGTAGTGGCGGCAATATTGACGTTGACACGGCGGATATCTCCGTTTTTGTGATGGACGGAATAAATGGTGTCAATACATTTAAGAATGTACTCAATGGGATTGTTCTTAGGGTCTTCGCCCGCCTCGATGGCAAGACGTTTGTGTCCCATATCCTGCAGTGCGATGACCTCGGCGCGCACCTCTTCCTGCGTGAGCTTTTTACGAGGAATGTGCTTATTCTTGAGATGATAAGGACAATAAACACAGCCGTTGATACAATAATTGGACAAATACAGCGGCGCAAAAATTACAATGCGGTTGCCGTAAAAGCGCTGCTTGATCTCTTCGGCGATCTTATAAATTTTCTGAATTTTTTCGGGGTCTTCACAAGCCAGCAAAACACTGGCCTCTCTGTGGCTCAGACCGGCACACTGCCAGCCCGTTTCCGTCTGTCGGGGACGGGCCTTTTCCAGTATCTCGTCGATGAGTTTGAAGTTGTCCTTATTCTCCTCAGCATAAGCAAGCGTCGCACGGATCTCCTCATCACTGATAAATTCTTCTGCCTTTAAAGATTTGGGATTATACATATCACATCTTCCTTTCTATGTCGCCGCGTTCACAGGACAGTAAAAAACCTGCACTCTGCATCAACTGCTGCAGTTGCTGCACCTGTTGCGCAGACTCGTGGCCTGCGTACGCTTTGTTGTTATAAAGAGTATATTTTTCCCGTACATCAGACGGGGAAAGGTTGGGCATCACCACGTTGGCACCCGCCTCAATCCCTTTGATACGGCCGTCTTCCGACAGTGATGCCAGCGCCGTTGTGGCGGGAAGCAGTATGTCGGGACAGATCAGACGAATACAGGACAGCAAGCGCAACGTTAACGTTACCGATCCCGCTTTTTGCTGCCCGAAGGGGGTATCCTTATGCGGAATAAAGGGGCCGATGCCGCACATTTCGGGACGGAATTTTTCGATGAACATAAGCTCTTTTACAAGCATCCCGACATCCTGCCCGGGGCTGCCCACCATAAAACCGCACCCCACCTGATAGCCACATTCTCTGAGCGCCTGCAAACACGCCAGACGGTTTTCATGCTTCATTTGCCGTGGATGCAGCTGCCCGTAATGAGTCGGATCTATCGTTTCGTGGCGCAATAAATAGCGGTCGGCGCCGGCTTCTTTGAGTTGTCGGTAGCTCTCTTTTGAGCGCTCTCCCAACGAGAGTGTTACGGCGCAGTCTGAATAAGATCTCTTAATTTTTGAGATAATTTCACACAGCAGGTTATCGGTAAAAAAGCCGTCCTCTCCGCCCTGCAAAACAAAGGTACGAAACCCGAGTTTGTACCCCTCTTCACAGCACGAAAGAATCTGTTGCTGACTCAGACGATAGCGCTCACACGCCGTATTGGAGCGGCGTATACCGCAATAATAACAGTCATTCTTACAGATATTGCTGATCTCTATCAACCCTCTGTAAAAAATACGTTTGCCATAAACCTTCTCGCAGGCGGCTCTTGCGGCCTTATGCAGATAAGTGTCATCCTCGGCCGTTGCCGTGGTCAGCAGCTCTCTGTACTGTTCTTGCGACAAGGTATGTTTTTGGCCCAGAAAGTCGATCAGTTTTGTATTATTCATTTGTTATAACTCCGGAATAGGCTGTCTTAACGCTGACACCCGACAGCTTTCCGATCTTGCCGGACAGGGCAGAGATCATATTCTGCGGCGCATCCATCGCTATGGAAATAATGCTGATATTCTTTTCTCGGTAGGGAAGCCCCATACGCCCAATGATATATGGCGCATACTCATGCAACAGTGCGTTTACGGCCTCTACCGCATCGGCCTGCTCTACGATTATACTCATAACGGCAACTCTGCTTTCCATTTTTATCACCTCTGCAAATAAAAAATAGCCGCGCCCCCACGGAGCACGGCCAAAAGCTTGTTTGTCAGTGTCGCCTTTCACGCAGAAGATTCTTTGTGTCAGGGGTACATTTTTATTATATCGTCTTTTGGTAAAAAAGTCAAATGCTTATGCTATTGACAATTTATATGGAGTGTGCTACTATATTGTTTGTGAGTTGCTTTGATAAAAGGGAGTAGTTTACGCACAAACGTGCGTTATATGATTCGTCATTTCGCCGCTTTGGCCGGATCATATACTTAAGTGCTTAAGAAACAAGACTTTTATTGACCGATATGGTCAATAAAAGTCTTTATTTTTTATAAAAAGGAGAAAAGAAAATGGAAGTAATTACCACATTTCTGCAACAGCAAGCTCTCGGCTTTTTGCCCGAGACCGCCAGCACCATCATACTGTTTATCATCGGTCTGGTGCTGATCATCAAGGGTGGTGACTGGTTTGTCGATGCCGCCGCATGGGTCGCCAAGGTCACAGGTATCCCTCAGTTTTTGGTCGGTGCCACCATCGTATCTCTGGCAACAACTTTGCCCGAATTGCTGACCAGCGTATTTGCCACTATGCAGGGCTCTACCGAGATCGCAATCGGTAACGCCGTCGGCTCTGTCACCGCCAATGTCGGCCTCATTATGGCGATCTCCATCGCTGTACTGCCTATGGTTATGAAGGACAGCAGCATTATTTTCAAAGGCTTTATTATGATCGGCGCCACACTGCTGTTGGGCCTGTTGTGCATCGGCGGCTATCTTTCTTGGTGGATGGCGCTGGCACTGCTCGCCGTTCTGGCTTACTTTACCTATCTTAATATTAGGGATGCCCGCACCGAGCTGGCAGATACCAGTGATGTTGTTCCTATGAAATCCCGCAAGGAGATTCCCGTCAACATCTTCAAATTCCTCATTGGTATTATTGCCATCGTTATCGGCGCACAGCTGCTGGTCGACACCGGTACGGAGCTGGCAACCCTTATGGGTGTATCCGAAAAGCTCATCGCCATCACGCTGGTTGCCATCGGTACCTCGCTGCCTGAGCTCATCACCACCATCACCTCTCTGGTCAAAAAGCAGCCCGGTATGTCCATCGGTAACATCATCGGTGCCAACATCATCGATATGACCCTCATCCTGCCCATCTGCGCTTTCGTTTCCGGCGGTAAGCTCGACGTTCCTATGGGTACCAGCGCCATGACTCTCGGCTCTGTCACTCTGCCCAGCCTTGTATGGCTGGATATTCCGGTCACCGCACTGCTGATGGCCCTTGCCATTGTTCCCACCATCAAGCACAAAAAATTCCATCGTTGGCAGGGCATCTGCATGATGGTCGTTTATGTTGCATATGTTGTTTTTGTGTCTTCTCTGTAAGCGACGTTATTAAACCTGTGGGAGAAAATCTGATATGACCGGAATGCTCCCTGCCATCATCCTCTTTGCTATTACATATGTACTTATGCTGACCTTCAGCAAGTACCGCCCCTATATTGCACTGAGCGGTGCAGTCATCTTTATTCTGACAGGTATGTTGCCGCTGGGAAAAATCTTCGGTGCAATCGACTTTAACGTATTGCTGATGATTGCCGGCACAATGGGTCTGGTAGCGCTCTTTATTGAGAGCAAAATGCCCGAACTTTTGGCCGATCTTATTATGGAAAAAGTACCCAATGTCAAATGGGCTGCGGTCTCTCTGGCGCTGTTTGCAGGTGTTATCTCCGCTTTTGTAGATAATGTTGCCACTGTGCTGATGATCGCTCCCGTGGCGCTGGAGATCAGCAAAAAGCTCAAGACCAATCCTGTCCCCTTTATTATCGCCATCGCTGTGTCCTCCAACTTGCAGGGTGCCGCCACACTGGTTGGTGACACTACCGCCATTATGTTGGGCAGCGCACTGGATATGAGCTTTCTGGACTTCTTCTGGTATCAGGGAAAGCCGGGTATGTTCTTTGCCGTTGAGCTCGGCGCCGTGTTGAGCGCCTTGATCCTCTTGTTTCTCTTCCGCAAGGAAAAGGCGCCCATTCCCAAGGCCACCACGCGCACTAAAGTCACCGATTACGTGCCCACGGTTTTGTTGGTCGGCACTATTGTTCTTTTGATTTGTGCATCCTTTATTCCCAACAAGCCTGCCGAAACAAACGGCTACATATGCTGTGCGCTGATGGTCATCGGACTGATCTATAACTTTTTCCGCAAAAAGACCTTCTCGGCCATTATTTCTCCCCTTAAGGAGATCGACTTTGAAACCATCGGTCTGTTGCTCGGTTTATTCTTAATGATCGCCGCAATCGATGAACAGGGCGTCATCAAGTCCCTTGCCAATCTGCTGGCCGCCGCAGGGGGTGACAGTCCCTTCCTGATGTACACCATCATTGTATGGGCAAGTGTAGTGATCTCGGCCTTTATCGACAACATTCCTTATGTTGCCACTATGATCCCCGTTATCGCCGCACTGGCACCTGCTATGGGTATGGACGATCCTACCGTGCTGTACTTCGGTCTGCTGAGCGGTGCCACGCTGGGTGGTAACTGTACTCCCATCGGTGCTTCTGCTAACATTACCGGTATCGGCATATTGCGCCGCGAGGGCTACACGGTCAAAAACGGTGACTTTTTCAAGATCGGTATTCCCTTTACCCTCGCCGCCATCGTTCCTGCCTACATTTACCTTTGGCTGTTCTACGGTATGTAGCGATATAAATCCCTTGAGGGATTGATATCATATCGCACCCAAACCAAGAGAGGGTATATCGTATTTGCCAAAGCAAATATATCGCATTGAGCTGTGCCCAATATATAGAAAAAAAGATCGTTGCTTCAAATAAAAGCAACGATCTTTTTTATTCTTCGTCTACAAACTGCATAATATCTTCAACATTACATTGCAGCGCACGACAGAGCTTGTCGAGTGTCTTTACCTCTATATTCTCATTTGCTCGCAGACGGCGAACGGTCTTACTGTCAATGCCGCACTTTTCCCGCAGCATATAGGTAGATACACCCTTTTTCTCCATAGTGACCCACAGCCTATCAAATACGATCACGCTAACCCCTCCTTGACATTCTTTATTATGGGGGTTATAATCTCAGATATTAAGGGGATATAACCCCCATATATAGGAGATACTATATGCGAGTTTGTACTTTTTTCGGACACAAGGATGCGCCTTGCCAGATAGAACCAGCCTTGAAATCTGCCTTGATAGAACTCATAGAAACACAGAAAGTAACTATGTTTTATGTTGGAAATCACGGATATTTCGATTCTATGGTTCACAGGCTATTAAAACAATTTAAAACAGTTTATCCGCATATTGATTATGCAGTTGTTCTTGCGTATCGACCAAATAACAGTGACAAATATACGGATTTCTCTGACACTATATATCCTGACGGGTTGGAAACCGTTCCGCTCAAATATGCCATAGTTCACCGAAATTATTGGATGATTGAAAAAGCAGATTATGTTATAACATATGTTCGCCACACTTTTGGAGACTCCTCAAAATTTAAAGAAATGGCAGAAAGAAAAGGAAAAATCGTTATTTCCTTATAAAAAAGCCGTTGTACTGATTTGGAGTACAACGGCTTTACACGGCGAATAAAACCGGCCAAGTACCCGTAAGGATACTTGGCCAAGAGCATATGTTAGAAAATAATATCTGCCTCTTTCATAAAGGACAGCTCAGTGCCGATGTTCTTTTCATTGGCATACGTGAGGATCAGATTACCGAGGATCTGACCGTCACCTCTGCCGAAAGCGGCCATAGCATTCTCAACCACTTCAATAACTTCTTCATACAGGATATTCAGCGCCAGAATATCCTCCTGGAGCAAAAACTTGAGCTTAAATCTTTCATGTTTTTTCTCCTTAATGCCATTTTGTTAACGATGACATAGTATCAAACAAACGAAGAAAGGTCAACTCAAAACGAACATTGTTTTGTAAATATATGTTGTTTTATGATTGTTGTACAATTAAACCGATCACAACGATCATTTTTGAACTATTATACCATAAATTCCACGCCTGCGGTTTGCTCGATTTTTTTACGGATAGCATCCATTCGGTAATCAAGCTCCATACTGATCTCTGCGCATTCTTTGAGTTCAGCAAAGATTTTCTCGTGTTCGGGCAGACCTTTTTTGTAGCGGATCTTGTGTTCCAGAGAGGCCCACCAATCCATTGCGATGGTACGCAGTTGTACCTCGACCTTCATCATCCTTTTTTCTTTATGTAAGAAAATGGGAATTTCCAAGATCAGATGCAAGGAGCGGTAACCATTGGGCTTGGGATGGGCAATATAATCCTTTTTTTCTACCAGAACAACGTCGTCTTGCCGCAGCACACTCTCTGCCAGCATATAGATATCTTCCGGAAATGAACAGATCACCCGAATACCGGCAATATCAAAAATATTTTGCTCAATGGACTTTATACTGAGAGGCAACTCCCTGCGTTGCAGTTTGTCCATAATGCTGCGGAAATTTTTCAGCCGTACCTTGACCGTTTCTATGGGATTTCGGTCATATTCCAATGACAGCTCCTCATTAAGCACGTTAAACTTGGTTTCCATCTCCATCATAGCACAGCGGTAATATGCCATCAGTTCTCTGAAGGACGATAGATTATCTTCCAGCCACTCTCCCTGTTCTTGGGTAAACTTCAGTTCTGTTTCCATCATACTTATCCTCCGTAAACATTCTTTACTATATCATACTTCTTTTTAGCAGAAAAATCTACCGTATTGTGTAATCAGAATATAAATATTCTATTAAGTTTGTCATTTCTGTCCGTTTTTTGGTACATATCGGTTGATATACTGATATCAGAAAACAAAAGGAGGACAAAAATATGAATATTTTTGGAATTTTAGGTTATGCAGGCTGCTTTGGTCTTTATTTTGCAGTGGAGTGCCTGCTGGAAAGCCGCAAAGAAAAACGAAATACCCGCCACTATCAGGCATAACGCCTGCGAAACTCTTAATTTAAATTTTCACTCAATACTTTTGAGGGAGCGACTGTATATATGTTTGACGTGCGCGGATCGCTGAGTAAACGGTCAGTCTATTTAAAGATGCTTACCGAAAAAATTTATAAAAATATGCCTTGAAGAATTTCTTCAAGGCATATTTTTCGTTTATTCTTCTGTGATTTCTTCTAAGGTGGGAAGGGTGACGGTCTCTTCTTCGGTGGTGGCTTGGGCATTGTCTGCCGCCTTTGTTTCCTGTTCGGTATCCACACGAGAAACTCCGATGACCTTGACATTTTCGGGCAGTCGGGTGACAATAACACCCTTGGTGCTTCTGCCCAGAATGTTGATCTCTGCCACAGAAGTACGCATAATGACACCCTGAGAAGTCATCAGCAGGATATCGTCCTCATTCTTAACAAACTTGGCGGCGGCCACCAGACCTGTCTGCTCGCTGATGGCATAGTTGGAAATACCTTTACCACCACGGGACTGAATCTTATATTCTGAGGGGCGACTGCGCTTACCGTAACCGTTTTCAGTAATGGTAAGGAAGGTCGCATCTTCATCAACAACTTCCATAGAAATGACGTAGTCATCATTTTCCAGCTTAATGCCTCTGACACCGTGGGTGACACGGCCCATCGGGCGGGCATCCTCTTCGTGGAAGCGGATGGCCTTACCGTTGTGGGTGGCCAGCATCAGAGTCTTATCACCGTCGGTCAGACGAACGTCTGCCAGATCGTCTCCCTCATCGAGGATAATGGCGATCACACCGCTCTTACGAATGTTGGCATATTCTTTGATATGCGTCTTTTTAACAACACCGAGCTTTGTGGACATCATCAGATATTGCTCACCATCAAAGCCGGGCACGTGAACGATACTGGTAACCTTTTCATCGCTTTCGACGGGCAGGAGGTTAACGATATTGGTACCCTTGGCAATACGAGAACACTCGGGGACCTCATAACCCTTGATCTTATACACTCTGCCACGGGTGGTAAAGAACAACAAAAGATCATGGGAGGAGGCAACAAACATTTCTTTGACGATGTCCTCCGCCTTGGTGGTCATACCCTTGACACCTCTGCCGCCTCTGTGCTGAGCGGAATATTCGGAGGTGGGCATACGCTTGATATAACCGGCCTCGGTCATCGTAAATACCGAGAGGGCCTCGGGGATAAGATCCTCGTCTTCAATGCCGATCTCGCCTTGGGCGATCTCGGTTCTTCTCTCATCACCGAATTTTTCTTTGATCTCGGTAAGATCGGTCTTGATGATCTCGATCACTCTGTAAGGCTTGGCAAGGATATCCTCCCAGTCAGCGATCTTGGAGAGCAGATCCTTGAGTTCTTCCTCCAGTTTTTCTCTTTCCAGACCTGTCAGCTGACCCAGACGCATATCTACAATGGCCTGTGCCTGTATTTCAGTCAGTTCAAAGCGCTCAATGAGCTTTGCTTTGGCATCGCCGATATTGGCGCTTGCTTTGATGATCGCAATGACCTCATCAATATAGTCGATCGCCTTCAAAAGACCTTCGATGATATGAGCTCTTGCCTTTGCCTTATCAATATCGTACTGGGTACGGCGGCAAATGACATCTCTTTGATGCTCGACATAGGCCTGCAGCATATCTTTCAGCGGCATAACCTTGGGAATGTTGTGATCCAGCGCCAAATTAATGATAGAGCAGGTAGATTGCATATCGGTAAACTTGTAGAGCTGATTGAGCACGACCTGCGGATTTGCCTCACGCTTAAGCTCGATGACAAATCTCAGACCGTCCTTATCCGACTCATCACGGATATCGGCAATGCCTGCAATGCGCTCACCGTTTACCTCGTCTGCAATCTTTTCGATCAGCGCTGCTTTACGAACCATATAGGGGATCTCGGTGACAGCGATGCGATAGCGATCGCCGCCTGCCTCCTCGATCTCGGCGCGGGCGCGGACATAAATCTTGCCTCGACCCGTTTCATACGCCTTACGAATACCGCTGCGGCCCATAATGATACCGCCGGTGGGGAAATCGGGACCCTTGATATACTGCATCAGTCCCTCAGTGGTGATGTCGGGATCTTCCATCAGTGCAATAGCACCGTCAACGACCTCACAAAGATTGTGGGGCGGAATGTCGGTCGCCATACCAACGGCAATACCCGAAGAACCGTTAACCAAGAGATTGGGGAAACGGGAGGGAAGCACGGTGGGCTCCTGTCCCTTTTCATCAAAGTTGGGCATAAAGTCAACGGTATTTTTTCTGATATCAGTCAGCATATGGGCACTCATACGTGCCATTCTTGCCTCAGTATAACGGTAAGCGGCCGGCGGATCGCCGTCGATGGAACCAAAGTTACCCTGACCCTCTACCAGAGGATATCTCAGCGAAAAGTCCTGCGCAAGACGCACCATTGCATCATAAACGGAAGCGTCGCCGTGGGGGTGATATTTACCCAACACGTCACCGACGGTGGTCGCAGATTTACGGTAGGGTTTGTCGTGGGTCAGACCTGCTTCGTACATCGTATAGAGAATTCTTCTGTGTACGGGCTTAAGACCGTCTCTTACATCCGGCAGAGCACGGCTGACGATAACCGACATGGAGTAGTCGAGAAAAGCTTTTCTGACTTCTTTACAAATATCCAGTTCCACCAATGTTTGCCCTTCAAAACTGATGGGCTCTTTTTTATCATTGGGTGTTGCTTTTTTAGCCATTTCTCCCCCTCCTTATATATCCAGATTCTGCACGTACTGTGCATTGGTTTCGATAAATTCTCTTCTGGGCTCAACCTTATCTCCCATCAAGAGTGTAAACATCTCGTCTGCCGCAGCGGCATCTTCCATTGTTACACGAATGATGGTTCTTCTCTTGGGATCCATAGTGGTTTCCCAGAGCTGATCGGGGTTCATTTCACCAAGACCCTTATATCTGGCGATCAATGCGCCACCGCCCATCTCTTCACTGAGTTGATCTCTTTCTTCATCGCTGTAGGCATAGGCGGTGTTCTTACCCTTAGTCAGCTTATAAAGCGGAGGCTGAGCAAGATAAACGTGACCGTTCTCAATCAGCGGGCGCATAAAGCGGAAGAAGAAGGTCAGCAACAACGTGCGGATATGAGAACCGTCAACGTCAGCATCGGCCATAATGATAACTTTACCGTAGCGCAGCTTTTCAATATTAAAATCTGCACCGATATTGGTACCGAGAGCTGTGATGACAGGCATCAGTTTATCATTGCCATAAACTTTATCAAGGCGTGCTTTTTCAACGTTGAGCATTTTGCCCCACAGAGAGAGGATCGCCTGGAAACGACGGTCTCTGCCCTGCTTGGCGGAGCCGCCTGCAGAGTCACCCTCTACGATGTAGATCTCGGTAATCTCGGTATCTCTCATCTGACAGTCGGCCAGTTTACCGGGCAGGCTCATACCGCTGGACAGCGCACTCTTACGGCTGGTCTCTCTGGCACGGCGAACGGCCTCACGGGTCTTTCTCGCCTGCAGTGCTTTTTCAATAATGATCTTGGCAACCTTGGGATTTTCCTCCAGATAGTCAGCCAGCTGCTCATTCATAATACCGCTGACAACACCCGAAACCTCAGAGTTGCCGAGCTTAGTCTTGGTCTGTCCCTCAAACTCTGCCTCTTCCACCTTGACGCTCAAAACGACAGTCAGACCCTCTCTGACATCGTCACCGTCCAGCTTTTCGGTGTCCTTGATCATCTTTTTGGCGATGGCATAGTTGTTGATAACACGTGTAAGCGCTGTTTTAAAGCCTGTTTCGTGTGTACCGCCGTCAATAGTACGAATATCATTGGCAAAGGAATAAAGTACCGTATCATACTGGGTGGAATACTGCATACCGATCTCAACAGTCGTTGTCTTTTTACTGCCGTTGAGATAAATGATATCTTCGTGCAACGGATCTTTATTTTTGTTGATCCACTCAACAAAGCTCTTGATACCGCCCTCATAGCAAAGGTCGGTGGTTTTAACATTTTCCGCATCTCTTTCATCGGAAAAGACGATGCGCAGACCGCCGTTAAGGAATGCCTGCTCTCTAAGGCGCTGCAAAAGTACCTTGTACTCATACTCCAGAGTTTCAAAGATCTCACTGTCTGCTAAAAAGCGTACTTTGGTACCGGTCTGAGCAGTATCGTCAATGACTTTGAGAGGACCGGTGGACTTACCACGCTCATATCGCTGGAAATGAACGTGCTCTCCGTTGGAAACCTCGACCTCCAGCCACTCACTCAGCGCGTTTACAACGCTGGCGCCAACGCCGTGCAGACCGCCCGACACCTTGTATCCGCCGCCGCCGAACTTACCGCCTGCGTGCAGGACTGTAAAGACGACCTCTACGGCAGGGATGCCCATTTTGGGATGAATACCGATCGGAATACCACGTCCGTTGTCGGACACTTCGATGATATTACCGGGCAGGATGCGTACCGTGATCTGATCGCAATAGCCCGCCATAGCTTCATCGATGGAATTGTCGACGATTTCATATACCAAATGATGAAGACCTTTTTCACTGGTCGAACCGATATACATACCCGGTCTTTTACGAACAGCTTCCAGTCCTTCAAGTACCTGTATTTGTGTTTCGTCGTAGGCGTGTTGGTTTTCTAAATGATCCATGAGATTTTCCTCCTATTCCTCTGAAAGTCTCAAGTATAATGTTTTGGAAGAGATTTGGGAAAGGTATACCCGCTCCCGATCTTTTTTTGCAGTGACGATAAAACTCTGGGGTAGATCGTCATCCAGCAATATCACTATATTTTGCTTTTCTTTTTTATTTAAAAACTCACGACTCCGCTTGGAAACCGTAGTTTTGTCTATGTCGAATATACCGATAATATCATCGGCACGAATGACGTGATTACCGCCCGGATGAAGATACATCTTTTTTCTCTCCTCCCTCGATCCATATGCAATCCGCACATATTTCTTTGAGCTTGTCCGGCTCACAGGCCGTCACAATACACTGATTTTCCGGTGTATTATTCAGTATATATTCCTGCCTGCCGGGGTCCAGCTCCGAGAGAATATCATCCAGTAAGATGACCGGTTTGTGTCCGCTGTTTTTCTCTAAAAGAGCAGCCTCTGCCATCTTAATGGCCAGTACACAACTGCGTATCTGTCCCTGCGAAGCGTAGAATTTAGCGCTCTTTCCCGCAAGCAGTGTAAGAAAATCATCTTTGTGAACGCCCACACCCGTACTCTGATTTTCAAGATCGCTTTCTTTATTTTTTTCCAGCGCTTGCAAAATAGCAGTATAGTATTGTTCTTTTGTCAGATTTTCTTTTGTAAGAGGGCTGACATAAACGATTTTCATTTTCTCTCTGTCAGAGGAAATGGCGGCATATTCTTTTGCGGCCACTTCTGTCAGCTGTTCTATATATTGCTGTCGAGCAAAGGCAATGCGACTGCCGTATTTTGCCAACAGTTCATCCCATACGGGAAGAGTGGCCAGCAGTGCCTCGTCCTCAAATTTGAGCAAACGGTTTCGGTTTTTGAGAGCTTTGCTGTATTGTAACAGATCTTCCGTATATGACGGGCTCTGGGCACAAAGCGTCATATCAAGAAATTCTCGTCTTTCACCGGGGGCTCCCTTGATCATCATTAAATGATCGGGTGTAAAAAGAACACTTTGAAACAAGCCGATGGCATCCCGTGTCTTTTGCAACCGTCTGCCGTCCAACCACACCTTTTTACTCTCTTTATCGAAAAGTTCGATGCGAAGCGTTTGTTCTCTACCGCTTTTTTCAAATACGGTTTCAATGACGGCACTCTGCTCACCGTAACGGATGAGCATATTTTCCTTACCCGTGCGAAAGGCACGCATGGTGGAAGTTAAAAACACGGCTTCCAGAATATTGGTCTTACCTTGCGCATTTTCACCCGTAATGACCTGCACTCCGGGAACAAAGTTTAGCTCCATATTCCGAATATTTCGGTAACTTGTCAAACGAATCTGTTTCAGTTTCATTTTGTGGAAAAATCGTGAGTAACCTCATACGTCACACTATCATACTCAATAATATCGCCAACTACCATTTTTTTGCCGCTGACAGTGCAAATTTCTCCGTTAACCTTGACTTTGCCCTCCAGTACGGCAATTTTAGCAACTGCACCGCTTTCTACAGCACCGGCAAATTTCAGAGCATCCTTGAGTTTAATGAATGGTGTATGAATATATATCTTAGTCATTTGTCAATCTCATCGGCATTACGAGGAAGATAAAGTCATCACCCTCCACCGGTTTCAATACAATGGGCTCCAAAGCACTGCCAAGTTCAATTTTTACCTCACTGTCTTCACAGGCATTGAGCGCATCCAACATCATTCTGTGATTAAATCCGATCTCCAGAGTGTTGTGGAAAGGCTCGATCTCAAATTCATCATAAAATTTACCCATATTGGTGGTGGTAGACAGTTTGATAATGCTGTAATCAAACGTGCAGTGAATGGGAATACGAACTGTGGGATTGACAAGAAGCGCAGCTCTTTCAATAGATGAGGCCATCTGTCTTTTATCCACCGTAACGGAAAAATTATGGTTTGAGGGAATGGCAATCTTGTAGTTTAAGAATTCGCCTTCCAGTCTGCGGGAAATGATCACCTTTTCATCCATACGGAAAATAAGATGTTTATGAGAAATGGAAATGTTAACGACCAGCTCCTCAGTTTCCTCCGGAATATTTTTGAGCAGCTCCAAAACTGTCTTTTTGGGAATAACGAATTTTTCATTCATTCCTTTAAAAGAAATGATGGGCTCGTTTCTTACAGCCAGACGAATTCCGTCAACGGCAACACCGTGAATTTTGTTCTGCTCTGCCTCAATATCAAAAAGAATACCCTGCAAAACGGGACGTTCGTCGGTTTCTGCGGCAGCAAATACCGTTTGTTTTAAAAGATTTTTAAAACTTTCACATTCTAAAATAAGCTCGTCTCCGTCAATGACCGTGGGAAGCTCCGGATATTCTACGGGAGAAAGACCTGCAATGGTAAACTTTACACTGCCGCCGTTGATCTTGGTCATAAATTTTTCATCAGTCTGGATGCGCACCATACCGTCAGGCAATTTTCTGACAATATCACCAAACAGCTTAGCAGGAAGAACAATACTGCCCTCTGCCTCGATCTGTGCAGGTATACTGAAAATAACGGCAATATCCAGATCATATGCGGTCAGCTTTACTTTATCTCCGGCAGCTTCCAGCAAGATTCCCTCCAGTGCGGCCAGTGAGCTTTTGGCAGCGGCGGCTCTGGAAACTACGGCAACGGCTTCATTGATTCGTGCTTTTTCACAAGAAAAAATCATTTTCCCTTTTCCTTTCTTTGCACTTTAAAATTTCTCTCTGAAAGAGATAAGAATACTTTTTTTATTATTGTTGTTATTGTAGTGGTTGTGAATATCGTGGATAAGTCAGATTTTTCTGTTGGCAGCAAACAATACAGGGTGTGGACAGACTCTTTAAAACTGTCAGAATAACTTTCCACTTATTCACAACCGAAAAAACGATTGATTTTTGGCTGGGTAAAGATGTGAACAGATTTGAATAATTGTGAATTTTTCTGTGGAAAAATCAGAAGGATTTGCGGATATTTTCCATCAGATCATGGGTGGTCTGTGAAAGTTTAGGATCAGCTTCAATCAGTTCTTTGATCTTTTTAATGGAATGAAGGACCGTAGTGTGGTCTTTTCCGCCGAATGCGGCACCGATCTCGGTAAGCGACATTCCCGTCATCTCACTGCAGATATACATAGCGATCTGTCGGGGTGTGACGATGGTGGCCGTTCTCTTTTTGCCCATAAGTTCTTCAACGGTAGTGTTGTAGTAACGGGCAACGGTGTCCATAATCAGCTCTGCAGAAATGGCAGAGGGCATATTTTCGGAAATGACGGAAGCGATGGCATTCTGTGCAGTTTCCAGTGAGGGACGCTTGTTGTAGAGAACGTTGTAGGCCTTGATCTTATTGATACAGCCCTCCAGTTCACGGACGTTGGTGTGCAGTTTCTGTGCTACGAATTCTACAACTTCATTGGAAAGTTCCAATCCCAGAGAAGTGGCTTTCTTTTTGATGATCGCACAGCGGGTCTCAAAATCCGGAGGCTGGATGTCTGCCGGCAGACCGCTGAGAAAACGGGTACGCAAACGCTCGGTAAGTGTAAGCATTTCCTGCGGAGGACGGTCGGAAGTCAGAACGATCTGCTTGTCCGCCTCATGCAGTGTTTCAAAGGTGTGGAAAAATTCTTCCTGTATACTCTCTTTATTGGCAATAAACTGAACGTCATCTACCAACAATGCATCTACATATCTGTATTTGGAACGGAAATCCTTCATTTTGCCTTTTTGCAGAGCATCAACCATCTCGATAACAAATTCTTCGGATTTGATATAAAGAATAACGGCGTCGGGTTTATTTCTTTTGATCTCGTTGGCAATGGCGCACATCAGGTGGGTCTTACCCAAACCGCTTCTGCCGTAGATAAACAAAGGATTGTAGGCTTTACCCGGATTGTTGGCAACCGCAAGTGCGGCGGCGTGTGCAAATTTGTTTTCATTACCGACAACGAAATTGTCAAACGTAAGCTTTTGTTGAGAGCCTAAAATGTATTCTTCCTGCTGTGAAATAACTTCATTAAAGCGGGCTTCATTTTCCTTTGCTTTTTCAATAATACGGGGCGGTGCATCACTTTCGGTAATGATTTGCGCGGTGACGGTAAAACCAACGCTGTCTGAAAGTGCTTTATTTATAATACTGATAAAATTATTTTCTATCGTTCCCTTTTGAAAGAGGGTGCGTACGTAAAAGTATGCGATATTGTTTTCCATTTTAACGGGCTTGAGCAGATTGATCCAGCTGTCGTAACTGACGGTAGAGATCTGAGGTTTGATCAAAACCAATGCTTTTTCCCATACATCGTTAAAAGATTGCATTTAACATCCTCCTTTTTGTTATATATTAATTATATTTATAGTTATACTTTATAATATCATATAAAATAAAGAAAATCAACATTTTATTAAAAATCTGTGGAAAAAATCGGTTGACAGTCATAAAAATAGTGGTTATAATGGTCAATATAATGCTATAAGGAGAAATCTTATGAAAAATACAGAAAAGACAATGGAAAAAATCGTAGCTCTGTGCAAGGGCAGAGGTTTTGTTTTCCCCGGCAGTGAGATTTACGGTGGACTTGCCAACTCCTGGGATTACGGTCCTTTGGGCGTAGAGCTTAAGAATAATATTAAAAAAGCTTGGTGGCAGAAATTTGTAACCCAGAGCCGTTACAACGTAGGTCTTGACAGTGCGATCATTATGAATCCCGAAACTTGGGTGGCCAGCGGTCACGTCGGCGGTTTCAGCGATCCTTTGATGGACTGTAAAGAGTGTAAGACCCGTCACCGTGCGGACAAGCTGATCGAAGATGCTACCGGTCAGGTGGCTGACGGCTGGACCAATGAAGAAATTTTTAATTTCATTAAAGATAACAATATCGTTTGTCCTGATTGCGGTAAGTGTAACTTTACCGAGGTCAGAAAGTTTAATCTGATGTTCAAAACCTTCCAGGGTGTAACCGAGGATGCCAAGAACGAGGTATATCTGCGTCCCGAAACGGCACAGGGCATTTTCGTAGACTTTAAGAACATCCAGAGAGCTTCCAGAAGAAAGATTCCCTTTGGTGTCGGTCAGATCGGTAAGAGCTTCCGTAATGAGATCACACCCGGTAACTTCATTTTCCGTACCCGTGAATTTGAGCAGATGGAGCTGGAATTTTTCTGTGCTCCCGGAACAGATCTGGATTGGTTCAAATATTGGAAGGATACCTGTGAAAACTGGTTGAAAGCTCTGGGCATCCGCGAGGAGAGCCTGCGACTCAGAGATCACGAGCAGGAGGAGCTGGCTTTCTATTCCAAGGCCACCACTGACATTGAATTTTTGTTCCCCTTCGGCTTTGGTGAGTTGTGGGGTATTGCCGACCGTACCGATTACGATCTTTCTCAGCACGGCAATCACGCAGGCGAGAAGATGGAGTATATGGATCCCGTTACCAATGAGAAGTATATTCCCTACGTTATCGAGCCTTCTCTGGGCTGTGACAGAGTGCTGCTTGCATTCCTGGTAGAGGCCTATGACGAAGAGGTTGTTGATGCAGAAAAGAATGATACCCGTGTGGTTCTGCGCCTGCATCCTGCATTGGCTCCTTACAAAGCTGCCGTTCTTCCGCTGTCTAAAAAGCTGTCGGATAAGGCCTGGGAAGTATTTGACAAGCTGGCCGCAGAATTCCCCTGCGACTTTGATGACACCGGTTCGATCGGTAAGCGTTACCGCAGAGAGGACGAGATCGGCACACCTTACTGTGTTACTTATGACTTTGAGAGTGAAACAGACGGTTGTGTTACTGTCCGTGACAGAGATACTATGGAGCAGGTTAGACTGCCCATTGATGAAGTTGCAGATTACATCAAAAAGAGTTTTAAATTCTAAAAGAAAAACCACCCGATGAGGCACCCTCCGTAAGGAAGGTGCCTCAGTTATATTCGCCTAAAGGCGAGTTATATTGCTTCGCAGTGATACGATGCTACGCACCGTGATATTGTCCTTCGGACAGTTTAAAAGTGAATATAATACCACTGAAACTGTAAAGTTTCAATATAACTTTGCAGACTGGCGAAAGAAAAAGGGAGAACACTTCTTTACGAAGTGTCTCCCATAGTGTGGTTTTTTCTATTATATAGATAAATACGACAGTATCATTTTGGCAACTTCTGCACGGGAAGCTGAATGCTGCGGTTGAAAGGTTCCTTCCGGATAGCCGTTAACAATGTCGTTCTGATAGCAAAATGCCACGCCTTTTTTCGCCCAGGAGGAAATACTTTCCTGATCGGTAAAGGTATTGTTTTTCAGAGTGTATTTTTTCGTGGTGGTGGCGTTATAAAGCACGGTACACACCTGTTCTCTGGTAATGGAAGTATTGGGTGCAAATTCGCTGTTTCCGATGCCTTGAACAATATTTTGCTCGGTAGCCCAGTTGATGGCGGCAGCATACCACTTTTTGGAGGAAACATCACGATAGGCAGTTTTTCCTTTGTAGGCGGCAAGATCAACACCATTGATATTGGCCAATACCTGTGCAATCATCGCTCTGCTCATTTCTGTATTGGGGGCAAAGGTGTAATCGCCTGTACCGGAAAATGCGCCGATGTTGACCGCTTTGCTGACAGCGGAATAATACCAATCTTTGGTGGAAATATCTTTGAAGATATCCCCGTATTTCGTAATGGTCACGGTAGCGACGGCAGACGTGTGTCCGTCATAAAAAGCAATGGCTTTGTAGGTCTTGTTTTTCGTGGAAAACGCTGAGGAATAAGCCTTTGAGGACATAGTAGGGGTACTGCCGTCTGAGGTGTAGCGGATGGTGACACCGTCGGGAGCAGAGAGAAAAACTTTATTGTTTTTAATGGTCATTTCAGGAGCGGAGGAGAGTTTGTTTTGTGCGGTTTTTAGCTTGGCAAAATACTCCTCATAGGTCAGTCCCGACTGATATATTTCCTCGGCAATGTCGCCCACATAGCGAAAATGCCAAGGCTCGTAATTATATCCCGTAATGTGCTCTTTACCCTTTTCGTAGCGGAGAATAAAACCGTATTTCCAGGAATTTTTTTTCAGCCATTTTCCCTCGGCGGTATTGCCGAAGGATTCGTGCAGCTGGCCGTATTTGTTGACCGAAGAGGGGGTGCAGATATCTGCCGCAAGCCCTGTGTGATGCTCACTGGCACCGGGTCGGGCATAGTATTGATCGGTCAGAGTGATAGCCTTATCTCTTGAATATCCGTTGTTTATGTATTGGTTGACCTTATTATAGTATTTGTTATATTGAGTTTGATAGGTGCGGTAACCTGAATAGAGTACAAGACGTTCTCCGTTTGCCGCGGCACAAGCATTGATGAGTTTTTGCAGGGCGGCGGCACAGTTTTTTTCCAGCTTGTAGCTGCTGCCGGGATAGGTCACAAGGTCACTTGGCACGTAATCGGAAGATACGGTATACTCACGATTGACGAGAATCATATATTTGGAGGACAGTAGATTGTTGATGGTGTCAACTTCCAACGCCATACAAGAAAATGCACCCGCCAGTACACAAAAGACCAATAAAAAACAGATCAATTTACGCATTTTTCTACCTCACAAATAGAATTTTTGTAATTCAATTATATTTGTTTTTTAAAATTATGTCAATATCTTGTGTTTATATAATAATTATGACAGCAGATATTGATTTACAAATTTTGTTTGTAAAAAACTGTTGACAAACCTATAAATTAAATATATAATTATCTATGCTTTATAAGTATGCTTTGGGGACAGAAAGCCCCGGAAAGCGATAATGAGGAGGTGCAAATCGTGGTTAGAACCTATCAACCCAAGAAAAGACAGAGAAGCAAGGTCCATGGCTTCAGAAAGAGAATGATGACCGCCAACGGACAAAAAGTTTTGGCCAGAAGAAGAGCCAAAGGAAGAAAGAGATTATCTCACTAAAATAATAAAGGTCACATAAAAATGTGACCTTTTTTATTAGATTTACCGCAAAGAGCGGAAAATTTATGATGATCGGTTACCTGGTTTTGCTTGTTACTTTTACAAAAGTGTTTCTTTTGACAGGTATTTCTTCTAAGGAGAACGGTATGATTCGCAGTATTAAAGAAAACTACATATTTCGCCGTGCATATAAAAAAGGAAAAAGTTATGTTTTTCCCACCATGGTGATCTATGTTCTCAAAGGGCGAGGCCGAGAACCCCGTCTCGGTATTACCGTTACCAAAAAACAGGGCAATGCCCCTACCCGTAATCGGATGCGACGTATTATCCGTGCGGCCTTTGCTGCCAAGCGTGATATTCTGCCTAACGCGGATATCATTGTGGTGGCCCGGACAAAATGCGCTTTTGTCAAGAGTACGGATCTGGAAGCACCCATTGCAGAGGTATTTGGAAAATGATGGATCAAATGAGGAAGAAAATAAGAGAGATCGCGGTACTGCCGATACGGTTTTATCGACGGTTTATTTCTCCTCTGACCGGACCGCATTGCAAATTCTATCCCACCTGTTCTGAATATGCTATGACAGCAGTGCGCAAACATGGTGTTATCTACGGCGGTGGACTGGCGCTGTGGCGTATTTTGCGCTGTAATCCTTGGTCAAAAGGCGGGATAGATTATGTACCCCAGCGGAAATTCTGGGAAAAATAAATCAAAGGAGAAACACTATGTGGAATACCTTCTGTGCCATTATCGGCACACCCATGGGATGGATCTACGGTTTTGTACAAAACTACGGTCTGTCCATCGTACTGTTTACCATTTTGCTGAAGATCGTTCTCTTCCCTATTTCTCTTAAACAGCACAAGAGTTCTATGGCAATGGTACGGCTCAGACCTTATCAGGATGAGCTGATGAAAAAATATGGCTCCAACCGTCAGCGTTACAGTGAAGAACTGCAGAAGCTGTATCAGAGAGAGGGCTACAATCCTATGTCCTCCTGTCTGCCCATGCTGCTGCAGATGCCCCTTCTCTTAATGATGTATACGGTTATTCGCCGCCCCCTGACCTTTATGGCCGGCTGGTCTTTGACACAGATCTGGGAAACAGCCGTTGCCGACTTCGGTACCACAGTGACCGAAAAGGGTGTAACCATTCTTGATAATATGGGCGCTCTGCAGATCACGGCTGAAAACTTCAACCGTTACGAGTCCCAGATTCTTTCCCGTCTGAACGATGCTCCGCTGAACGTCGACTTTTTGGGTCTGAATCTGGCACAGGTACCCCAAGAAGTGTGGAATACCACTGCTTTTATGATTCTGCTGATTCCTGCGCTGTCAGGTGTCACTTCCTTTATTCTGAGTTTTCTCAGCCAGAAGATGAGTCCTATGCAGCAGGCTTCGGGGGACAACCCTGCCGCCGGCAACAGCAAGATGATGCTCTACCTCATGCCCATTATGTCTTTGTGGATTGCCTTTACCGTACCTGCAGGACTGGGTCTGTACTGGCTGCTCAGTAACGTATTGGGTATTGCCCAGCTGTTTGTGCTCAATGCGATCCATAATCCCAAAAAGGTCGCAGCCGAGGTACAAGCTAAGATCGACGCTGAAAAAGCAAAGGAAAAAGAAAAGCGTGCGGCCGCTGCTGCCAAAAAAGCGCAGTTTATCCAAGGTAAAAAGAAGAAAAAGCAACCCGCACCTCAACTGAACGGAGAAGATATCAATGATTAAAGAACTGTTTTTTGAAGCTAAGACCATTCCGGAAGCTGTAGAAAAAGCTGCAGCAACGCTTGGACTTGATAAAGACCTGATGACATATGAGGTCGTTACCATGCCTGTTAAGGGTATTTTCGGCATCGGAGCTGTCAATGCAAAGATCAAGGTAGAACAAGAGGTTCCCGACGAAAAGAAGCCTGAGGCTCCCAAAAAAGAGAAAAAACCTGAAGCGTTTGTAGAAAAGATCGCTAAAAAAGATAATCCCGTAGCCAAGGAAAAGGCACCCGCCAAGCCCAAAGCACCCAAAGCCAAAAAAGAGCCTGCTCCCGTGATCGAGGTTAAACCTCTTGAGATCGTGGAGGGTGAGGTACCGGATGCTATTAAGGAGTTCCTCAGCGGTGCGCTGAACAATATGGGTCTGACCGATGCCGAGATCGAAGTCGGTAAGGGCCAGGAGAAAAACTCTTATGAGGTTCGTGTGGCCGGCAGCCATATGGGTGTGTTGATCGGCAGAAGAGGCGATACACTTGATGCTATGCAGTATATGATCTCTCTGGTGCTCAACCGTAAGTTTGACGACAAGATTCGCATCACTCTGGATACCGAAAACTACAGAGCCAAGAGAATTGCCGCTCTGACTTCTCTGGCAGAGAAGACCGCCGCCAAAGCTCTTAAGTACAAGAAGAATATGACACTTGAGCCTATGAGTCCCTATGAGCGTCGAATCATTCACGCCACACTTTCCGGCAGAGATCACATCACCACCGCTTCCGTGGGCAGTGAGCCCCGCCGCCGTGTCGTGGTCACCTACGTAAAATAAATTTAAAACTTCCTTTTCCAAACGGAAAAGGAAGTTTTTTTATGAGGTTGATTATTTAATTTTAGAGGTAAGTTTAAAGACGTCCTTGCTCTTACTGATGACCATAATATGATCATTGTGGGCAAAGGTATAGTCTGCCGCAGGTGAGGGATTGAGCAGGGTACCGTTTTTGATGGCTACGATATTGATGCCGTAGCGACGGCGGATGTCCAACTCGATGATGGTTTTCCCCACCCAGTCGGGCAAAATGGGGATCTCATAGATGGAATAATCCTGCGTAAGCTCAACGTAATCAAAAATGTTGGAAGCGGAATAACGAATGGCCAGATTGTGCGCTACGTCCTTTTCAGGGAAGAAAATTTCATCCGCACCGATGGTGCGCAACAGTTCTTGCTGAATATCGTGGTTGGCCTTGGAAATGATGTGGGATGCGCCGTTCTTTTTGAGAAGAGAGGTGATGATCAGAGAAGATTGAAAATCCTCACCGATACATACAAAGCAGTAATCAAAGTTGGATACACCCAGCGCCTTGATTACGTTTTCGTTGGTGCCGTCGGCAATTCTGGCATCGGTAAATCGATTGCCAAGCATTTCTATATTGTCGCGGCTTTTGTCCATAACCAATACGTCACAGCCGAGTCGCTGAAAATCGTCAGCCAGATATCTGCCTGTGCGGCCCATGCCGATAATAAGAATAGATTTCATTTTTTGTTCCCCCGTATTATCCGATCAAAATATTCTCTTCAGGTCGTTGCATATGCGGTTTGGGGCGGTCCTCCGAAAAGGCCATCACCATACTAAGACCGCCGATACGGCCGAAAAACATAACAAACGTAATGAGCAGTTTTCCAAACAGTGAAAGTGACTGTGTGATACCCATAGTGATTCCCACCGTACCGATGGCAGAGCTGACCTCAAAAAAGATTTCTCTGAGATCGAAAGACTCGGTAAAACTGAGTAGGATGACCGAGGTAAACAGCACGATAATGTAGATTATCAGGACGGCAAAGGCCTGACGGATGGCACCGTCCGGCAAGCGTCGCTTGAAGACCTCGGTTTCTCGGCGGTTGCGGCTGAGAGCAAAGGCAGCGATGAGTACCACGGCGATCGTTACCGTTTTGACACCGCCGGCGGTAGAGCCGGGGGAGCCGCCGATCAACATTAAAATACAGCCGAGTATACTGCCTGCCGGACTGAGTGCGGACTGGTCCACGGCATTGAAGCCGGCGGTACGCAGTGTGACACTTTGAAAAGCGGCATTGAGCCACTTATCCCCTTCCGAAAAGGCGGCCAGATTGCCCCCTCTTTCGGCAAAGTAGTAAAAGAGAGTGCCGCCGATCAATAATACGACAGTTGTGGTAAGAGCGATCTTGGAATGCAGAGAATAGCGTTTGAGTTTGCATTTGTAGTGGCTGATGTCGCTCCACACCAGAAAACCGATGCCGCCGATGACGATCAGCAGTATGACGGTGATCAGTACCAGCGGATCACTGTTAAAAGTGGTCAGCGAGGAAAATGCCCCTTCCTTGCCCATCAGGTCAAAGCCCGCATTGCAAAAGGCGGAAACAGAATGGAATATCGCATTATAGATTCCCTCACCCCAGCCGTACATAGGGATAAATCGTATGCTGAGAAGAACGGCACCTGCCATCTCGAAAAACAGAGTACCCACAATGATTCGCTGGATCAGACGACCCACACCGTCCAGATCCATACTGCCCGATGACTGCATCAACAGCAGGCGGTCGCGCAGAGAAATGCGTTTTTTTGCCAGCATGGCAAATATGGAAATGATGGTCATAAAACCCAGACCGCCGATCTGGATGAGAAACAGTATGACCAGCTGTCCGAACATAGACCAGTGGGTAAAAGTATCGTAGGCGATCAGTCCGGTAACACAGGTGGCGCTGGTGGCGGTGAACAAGCAGTTGACGGGGTCAGACCACTGGCCGCTTTTAGAGGCGATGGGTAACGTCAGCAGAAGGGCGCCAATCAGTATAAGGATACCAAATCCCCCTGCCAACAGGCGGGGATAGGATATGCGCGCTCTTTTTTTGTTCTTCACACCAAAGCCTCCTTTCTGTTAACTGATGCGGTAGTGTGATACGATGATATCTTTGTATGCGGTCAACGGCGCCTCATAGGTGATTTGTATGGGCGAGGCCAGATGCAGGATAAAGGGTCTTCCCTCTTTGTCCCGATTGGCGGAGATGATCGCAATATGCTTGGTAAAGGTTACGATATCTCCCGGTTGCCAGTCTTCAATGCTTTCAATATCTGTTGTCAGCGAGGTGGCGTGACGGAAAAAATAGACTTCCAGGTTTCTGACCCGACGGAAATCTATGTTATTATCCGCTTTTTCTATGGTGGGATAGGCCTCGGGTGCGGCGGCGATATCCGCATCCAGCAGTGCCTGCAGGTCATAGCCTGCATCCCGCAGGGCAAAGGCGACCACGTCGGTGCATACACCGTAAACGTCATTGGGATAGCCGCCCTCGTAGTATTTGCTTTTGTATTTCGGGTTGGTGGCCAGATATGTCAGTGTGGCATTGTAGATATCTGTCTGGTCGTCCAGACCGTCACCATCCTTGTCTGTGGTGCTGTAGTAGCGCGCAATATTGAAATCCGCGCCGCTGTAACGGTCACGAGGAATAATAAAGAGATAGTGATCCGCAATGCCGACAGCCAGACATAATATAAGAATAATGACGGCGGGGATGATAATATACCTTTTTTTCATAACAGTTTCCTCCATTACAACAAATAAACGCAGATTTGCATGAGGAAAAAAGAAAAAATTTATTTGCTTTTTCTCCAGGTGGCCGGAGCTAACGCCAGAAGCAACGGAAAGATTTCCAGTCTGCCCAGCAGCATAGCAAAGGACAGCACCCACTTGGTAAAGGGGGTGTAGAGCGCGTAGCTCATAACGGGACCGACACCGCCAAATCCGGGGCCGACGTTATTAAAGCAGGAGATAACGGCAGTAAAGTTGGTTTCCAGACTCATCGGTTCAAAGCTGATGAGCAAAAACAAGCCGAAAAGGCAAAACATATACAGTGAAAAATAGTTGCGCACATTAGCAAGCGTGGTGTTGTCCAGCGCTTTTCCTTCAAATTTGACAGCGCCTACCGAGCGGGGGTGCAACAGTTTGGACAGCTCCCGCTTGGCAGATTTGAAAAGGATCATAACACGGCTGATTTTCAGGCCGCCGGCCGTGGAGCCTGCGCAGGCGCCTGTAAACATCAGTATGAGAAGCACCGCCTTGCTCAGTGACGGCCACAGATCAAAGTCGGTGGTGGCATAGCCCGTAGTGGAAATGATAGAGGCGACTTGGAAGGCACCGTGGCGAAAGCTTTCGCCGATGGTGGGATACATAGAGGCAATGTTGGCGGTGATGACACCGACACTCACAGTAATGATGCCGAAATAACACAAGAATTCACCACTGCGCAGAGCATCGCCGAAGCGCTTTCTCAGCAGCAAGAAATAAAGGTTGAAGTTGACGCCGAAAACCAGCATAAATATGGTGATGACCCACTGTATATAAGGCGAATAGCCGGCAACCGAGTCCGACTTTATGCCGAAACCGCCCGTACCTGCCGTGCCGAAGGCGTGTACAACGCTGTCATACAGCGACATTCCGCCTGCAAGCAGCAATATGATCTCGACTACGGTAAGCACCAGATAAATGAGATAGAGAATTTTGGCAGTATCCTTCAGGCGGGGCAGCAGTTTACCCATAATGGGGCCGGGCATCTCCGCCTTGAGAATATGAATGGAGCGATCGGACACACCGGGAAACAGTGCCACGATGAGTACCAGTATACCCATTCCTCCGATCCAGTGTGTAAAACTACGCCAGAACAGCAGGCCCTTACTCATACTTTCAATATCGGTCAGGATGGAGGCACCCGTGGTGGTAAAGCCGCTGACCGTTTCAAAAAAGGCATCGGTATAAGTGGCAATCTCACCGCTGATGTAAAAAGGCAGTGCGCCCAGCGCAGAACAGATCAGCCAGCTCAGCGCCACGATGATAAAGCCTTCGCGCGCATAGATGATGCTGTCCTTAGGCTTGAAAAACTGCACCAGTGCCTGTCCCAAGATCAAAGACAGTATAATAACGATAAGAAAGTCGCAAAAACAGTTTTCTTTATAAATTGCGGAAACCAACAACGGCAGCAGCATCAGCAAACCCACGATACGGATCAGTCTGCCGGTAAAAAATAATATCAGTGATCGGTTCATAATTCACCTTGTTATTTAAAAATATCCATCAGGCTTGTGACTCTTTGTTCCTTGGCCAGTATGATGACATGGTCGTTTGCCATAATGCAGTCGTCACCGGCAGGCAACAGAGTTTTTCTGCCGCGGATGATGCCGGCAATCAGGATATTGTGTTTCAGCGAAAGATCCTTAAGGGGAACATTTTTATGAGGGAAGGATTCGCTGACGATAAATTCCAGTGCCTCTACTTTGTCGTTCATCAACGTGTAAAGGGTCTCCATTTCGCCGCCGTCCGAACTCTGCAGGGCGCGAACATATTGGCAGACACGGTCGGAAATGATCTTACGCGGAGAGATGATGCAGTCCAGACCCAGTCCCGAAGCCATGGAGTTCAGTGCGCCGCGGTTGATCTTAGTGATGACCTGCGGTACTTTTTGCGCTGTGGCAAAAATGGAGATCAGAATATTCTCTTCATCCATACCCGTCAGTGCGACGAAAGCATCCATTGAGGAAAGACCCTCTTCCAGCAAAACCTCCTGCGCCGAGCCGTCACCCTCGATGATAACGGCGCCGTGCAGCTCTTCACTGAATTCTTTGCAACGAGCGTGATCTTTTTCGACGATGATGACCCGTGTGCCGATAGACAGCAACATTTTAGCCAGATAATAGGCGGTATGGCTGCCGCCGAGAATCATAACGTTACGGGCTTGCTTTTTAAGCATGCCCAGCATTTTGAAAAATCGCTCTCCCTCGCTGGAGGGTGCGGTGATGCCGATATGATCTCCTGCCTGCAACACAAAATTACCGTCGGGAATATGGATTTCGGTTGCTCTGCGCACAACGCCCACCAAAAAAGAGGCTTTGTATTTTTGGCGCAGTCCGCTCAGCGGAATGCCCACCAATGGGGAGTCTTCCCTGAGCTTAAGCTCGATCATTTCAAAAGAACGGCGGGAAAAGGTTTCGATATTGAGCGCACCGGGAAGCTTGAGAATATTAAAGATTTCCTTAGCGGCTAACAACTCGGGATTGATGGACAGACTCAGCTCCAGCTGCTGGCGCAAAAAGGACAGACTTTGGTCATTGTATTCGGGATTGCGGATACGGCAGATGGTATGCTTGGCACCCATTCTTTTGGCAAGAAAGCAAGAGAGCATATTCAGTTCATCCGAACCGGTAACGGCGGCAAACAGATCTGCCTCCTTGACATCGGCTTCCAGCAGAATGTCACTGTCGGCTCCGTTGCCGTACAGACACATAATGTCATAGATGTCGGATATTTTCTGCAGAGCCAGCGGATCGTCATCAATGGCGATGACATCGTGTCCCTCGTCTACTAAGCTTGACAGCATAGTGGTGCCGATCTTTCCGCAGCCAACGATAATAATTCTCATTTCCTTTTCCTCCGAAAAGTGCAAAATAGGTGATTTTATTATATTATATCAACGTTAAAATTTCAATAGATGTGTTGGTTTGCTAATCTAACCGAATAGTTGGGTGGAGAGATATCTGTCACCCGTATCGGGCAGCAGCACTACGATATTTTTGCCCTTATATTCGTCAAGCTTTGCCAGTGTTGCGGCGGCAAACAGTGCGGCACCTGAGGATATGCCAACCAAAAAGCCCTCTTTTTTGCCCAGTGTACGGGCGGCATCGTAAGCATCTTCTTCGGTGACGGGGATGATACGATCATAAATATCGGTGTCCAGTACACCGGGGATAAAGCCGGCACCGATGCCCTGCAGGTTGTGTTCGCCTGCTCTGCCTTCGCTGAGATAGGGCGAGCCTGCCGGTTCTACGGCAACGATCTCAATGTTGGGATTTTTCGATTTGAGATAGCGACCTACACCTGTTATAGTGCCGCCGGTACCCACGCCGGCAACAAATACATCCACTTTTCCCTCGGTGTCCTGCCAGATCTCAGGGCCTGTGCTTTCTATATGAGCGGCGGGGTTGGCCGGATTGTCAAACTGACCTGCCACAATACTGCCCTCGATGCTGTCTTTCAGTTCATTGGCTTTTTTAATAGCGCCGTTCATGCCGTCGACTCCGGGGGTGAGAACGACCTCGGCACCGTATGCGGCCATCAGCTGACGGCGCTCCAGCGACATGGTGTCGGGCATAACCACGATCATATGCAGTCCTTTGGACGCCGCCAGTGCTGCAAGGCCTATGCCTGTGTTGCCGCTGGTGGGTTCAATGACAGTACCGCCCTCTTTCAGAGAGCCGTTTTGCAGCGCCTTTTCAAGCAGTGAGCGCGCTACTCTGTCCTTAACCGAGCCTGCGGGATTGAAGGATTCCAGTTTACCGAGCAATCGGGCACCCAGAAGCCATTCTTTTTGTAAATTATTCAGTTCCAGCATCGGCGTGCGGCCGATGAGCTGTTCAAGAGATGAGTAGATCATATGCTTTCCTTTTGTTGATAGGTTTTAGTGATTTTTTGCAGCATATCTGCAAATTTGTTTCGTGCATCCGCAGGTGATACGATTTCCACTCCGTCCTCCAGAGAGCAGAGCCATCCGAAGAATTGCGGGGAAACCGCCACGTTGACGATCAGCAGAAAATCTCCGTTGACTTCCGGTCTGAGAGCTGCATTTTTACCGAATTGATCCACGGCCACACCCAATAATTCTTTTTTAAATCGCAGGGTGATTTGCTGTTGTTGACCGCCGTACATACCAAAATGCTTGGCGGTATATTCGCCGCTGTCAAAGGTTTCCATTATTTTGCCGCCGGCTCGATGAGCCTCTTCCTTTTGCAGGGATTCCATTTTGTCAATGCGGTAGTGGCGCAGTCCCTCTGCCCGGCTGTCATAAGCGATGAGATAGTATTTTTCGTCATCCCACACAATGGCGACGGGGCTGACCTGATAGCGGATGCCGTCTTTGCGATAAGCGCGGCAAAGCTTGCCGTTTTGGATGTCCCAGTTAAAGTACAGAAAGGAAACCTGTTTTCCGTCTGTAATGGCATCATACAAGGCGTCAATATTATAAAATATGCTTTCGTTGATCGTTTTGTTGCGCATAGACAGGCGCACCTGACTCTTGATTTGTTTCCCTTCATAGTGGGAGCAAAGACCTGCCAGTTTTTCGATCAGCGCGCGACTTTTTTTCTCGGTGATAAACTGACTGCTTTGTATGGCATCTACCAGCAGATGAAGTTCCGGCATCTCAAAATCCTTGGACGCCAGAAAATAACTGCCCTTTCTCTCCCCTTTAGCAATATCGATGCCTACCGTTTCAAACAGTGCCAGATCGTCATAAAACGTTTTGCGCTCTACCGTGATACCGTGACGGGATTCCAGCATTTCACAAAGTTCTTTGCGTGTTTTGGGGTGCGCTTCATCGGTTTCCTGTAAGAAAAGTTTGTAAAGACAAAACAGTCTGAGCTTTTGATTACCGCTGCTTCTGGGCATATTTTTTCACATCCTTTGGGCAAAAAAGCACGCCGCAGCGTGCTTTTTCTGCAAAATTAGTGGCTGTGACAACAAGCGTCACAGCTGCCGGGAACTTCAAAGTCGATCTCTCTGCCGATCTTTTTGTAATAGTCGGCCAGAGCGGCTTTGATGGCTTCTTCTGCCAATACAGAACAGTGAACCTTTACGGGCGGCAGACCGTCCAGTGCTTCCATAACGGCCTTGTTGGTCAGCTGCAGAGCTTGTTGGATGGTCTTACCCTTAACAAGCTCGGTGGCCATAGAGCTGGTGGCGATTGCGGCGCCGCAACCGTAAGTCTTAAACTTACAGTCTACGATGACGTCGTTTTCGATTTTGAGGTACATCTTCATAATATCGCCGCACTTCTGGTTACCGACTTCGCCGATACCGTCAGCATTGGGGATCTCACCCACGTTGCGGGGGTTTTGAAAATGGTCTTTTACTTTATCGCTGTACATAGGTTTTCTCCTTAATGGTAATAATTGTTAATAATCTTCGGCAATGCCTGCCTTGATGGCATCTTCCCATACAGGGGACATATCTCTCAGCCGTTTGACGATGGGCGGCAGCGTCTTGAGAATATAATCCACATCGGCTTGGGTGTTGTCCTCGCCCAGCGAAATGCGCAGACTGCCGTGGGCGACCTCGTGGGTAAGTCCTATCGCCAGCAGTACGTGGGAGGGGTCAAGAGAACCGGTGGTGCAGGCAGAGCCGGAGGAAGCGCAAATGCCGTTCATATCCAGCATCAGCAGTAATGCTTCGCCTTCGATAAATTCGATGGAAACGTTGACATTACCTGCTACACGTCGCTCTCTGTCACCGTTGAGGCGGCAATACGGGATGCTTTCCAGAATACCGTCGATCAGACGCTCTCTCATTTTGAGTAAACGGGCATTAGTTTTGTCCATTTCGGACACAGCCAGCTCCAGCGCTTTGGCCATGCCGACGATAAATGCGGTGTTTTCAGTGCCGGCGCGCTTTCCTCTCTCTTGTCCGCCGCCCGTGATGAGAGCAGGCAGATAGATGCCGTTTCTGACGTAGAGGAAGCCGATGCCTTTGGGAGCGCCGAATTTGTGTCCGCTGGCGGACAACATATCTATACCCATTTCCTTAACGTTAATGGGCAGATGCCCTACGGCCTGCACCGCATCGGTGTGGAAATAAATGCCGTGTGCTTTGGCAACGGCGGCCAGCTCTTGAATGGGTTCAATGGTGCCGATCTCGTTGTTGGCCATCATAATCGAAATGATTTTGGTTTCAGGGGTAATGGCGGCTTCGAGCTGGTCAGGGGTAATCAGTCCCCTCTCGTCTACCGGCAGATAGGTGGCGGTACAGCCCTCCTTGACAAGAGCTTCTACGGTGTGGAGGATGGCGTGATGCTCCACGTTAGTGGTGATGATATGACCGCCGCCCGCTTTTTTCATAATACCGCGCAGTGCCATATTGTTGCTTTCCGAACCGCAGGAGGTAAAGATGATCTCCTGCTCTTTTGCGCCGATGGCGGCGGCAATGGAAGCTCTGGCATCCTTTACGGCTTGTTCGGTGATGTCGGAAATAGAATACATACTGGAAACGTTGCCGTAATATTCGGTGAGATACGGCATCATCGCCTCCAACACCTCGGGGCGTACCTTGGTGGTGGCGGCGTGATCTACATAGATAAAATCGCTCATCTGGCATTTTCCTTTACTACTTGTTCTCTGGCGGCTACCGCCAGCGCATCGCATTTTTCATTCATAGGGTGGCCTGCGTGTCCTTTGATCCAGACAAAGGTCACCTCATGGCGCTCCAACAGCGGCAATAACCGTTGCCACAGGTCTACGTTGAGCGCGGGCTTTTTGTCCGCTTTTTTCCAACCGCGCTGCTGCCAACCGTAGACCCAACGCTGATTGACCGATTCGCAAAGATAACGTGAATCGCTGTACAGCGTGACTTGACAGGGTTCTTTGAGTGCCTCCAGCCCCACGATGGCACCCAGCAGCTCCATACGGTTGTTGGTGGTGTCGATAAACCCTTCGGAGAGTTGCTTAATGACACTGCCGTATTCGAGTATGGTGCCGTAGCCTCCGGGACCGGGATTACCGCTACAGGCACCGTCGGAATAAATGCTGACCTGTTTCATTTATTTGGCAGGGATCTTGGCAATACCGCCCATATAGGGACGCAGTGCCTCGGGAATGTCCACACTGCCGTCCTCATTCTGGAAGTTCTCCAAAATAGCGGCGGTGGTACGGCCGACAGCGACGCCGGAGCCGTTGAGGGTATGGACAAACTGTGCCTTGCTCTTTACATCGTCCTTAAACTTGATGCCGGCGCGTCTTGCCTGGAAATCAAGGAAGTTGGAGCAAGAAGAAATCTCCACGTATCTGCCGTAGGAAGGCATCCATACTTCAATGTCATAGGTCATAGCGCTGGAAAAGCCCAGATCGCCCGAGCACAAACGAACAACTCTGTACGGCAGACCCAGATCCTTGAGTACCTGCTCGGCGGAAGCGGTCAGGCTTTCCAGTTCATCCCAGCTCTGCTCGGGACGGGTAAACTTAACAAGCTCAACTTTGTTGAACTGATGTTGACGGATCAGACCTCTGGTATCTCTGCCGGCACTGCCTGCCTCAGCACGGAAGCAAGCGGAATAGGCGCAGTAGCTCAGGGGTAGCGTGGTGCCGTCCAGAATGTCGCCGCGGTACATATTGGTTACGGGTACCTCAGCGGTGGGAATGAGAAACAGATCGGTAGTGGTCTTAAAAGCATCCTCTTCAAACTTGGGAAGCTGACCGGTACCGGTCATAGAGGCACGGTTGACAAGGTAAGGCGGCAGAATTTCTTCATATCCTCTGGAAGAATGGCTGTCCAGGAAAAAGCTGATGATGGCGCGCTCCAGCTTGGCACCCAGACCTCTGTAGAAGTGGAAGCGGGCACCGCTGACCTTACCTGCGGTTTCGGGATCCAGAATGCCCAGATCCTTGCCGATATCCCAGTGTGCTTTTGGCTCAAAGCCAAAGTTTTTAGGTTCGCCGAAACGGCGCATTTCAACATTGTCGCCATCGTCCTTGCCCACGGGCACGGCATCGGCAGGAATGTTGGGAATTTCATAGAGCAGTTCTTGCATCTGTGCTTCGATCTCGCTCTGTCTGGCGTCGTCACGCTTGACCATATCGCTCAGCTCTTTCATCTCAGCAAAGATGGGGGCAACGTCTTTGCCCTCTTTTTTCAGTTGGGGAATCTGCTTGGAAACGGCATTTTGCTTGGCTTTGTTCTGCTCGCTGGCAAAAATCAGAGCCTTTCTTTCATCGTCCAGCACACAGAGCTTGTCGATGACTTCGTCCAACTTCATATTGCGGTTTTTCATTGCGGTTTTGACCAGTTGTGTGTTTTCTTTGATAAATTTGATGTCCAGCATTTTAGTTCAATCTCTCCTCATAATATGTGTAGCTTTCCATGCTGTCTTCCGGCAATATGGAGCTGTCAATACTTTCAAATATTTCTAGTGCTTCTGCACGATTTCCCTCTTGTAACAAACGGTCGATCTTTAAGAGTTTTTGCAACTCGAGAATGATTTTTTCACCGCTTTCAATCAAGGCTTCGTCCGCTTTGGCTCCCGCTTTGAGCGTTTCGTTTTCGGTTTTTGCGCTTTCCAGCTGGCTTTTAAGGGATTTGTTTTCTTCTTGAATATTGCTCAGACGGGACTGGGCCTGAGATTCGGATTGCTCGGCTGTTTCCGCCTGCCCTCTATATTCGTTGACTTCGGCGTGAATACGCTGCTGCACCACGTAGCTGCCGCCGATGAGGGCGAGTACCACCAGACAAAATACGCTGGCATACAGCCACAGAAATTTAACGTCTTTTTTAAACTCGGTGACGACAGTTTGCTTCTTTTTGCGCTGCTGTTCAACACGAGTGGTGGGCGTTTCGGGTGCTTTTGCTTTTGCGGGTTCAACGGGTGCATTGGGGTCAAATGGCTTTTCAATCATGACTTACACCGCCTTTCAACACATCTATGATCTTTTCAAGTTCTTCCACGCTGTGGTAACTGATCTCAACTTTTCCCTTGTTTTTTGGAGAATGGTGAATGCTTACTTTGTTGCCCACGCTTTCGGAGGCTTGTTGCTCCATGGCTCGCAAAGCCAGCACGATCTCTTGGTCAAAGGAGAGCTTGTCCTTTTTGGGGGCCAATGCTTTTTTAACAAGAGCCTCGGTCTGACGGACGGTCAAACCTTCGGAAATGACTTTGTTGGCATAGAAGAGCATATCCTCTTCTTCCAACGCCATCAAGGCTTTGGCGTGTCCTGTGGACAGTTCGCCCGATGCCACGAAGTCCATAATTTGTTCGGGCAGAGCCAACAGTCTCATCGTGTTGGCTACAGCTGAACGACTTTTGCCGACGGAGGCGGCGATCTGCTCCTGGGTCATATGATAAAGCTCGGTAAGGCTTTGATATCCTTTGGCTTCTTCAATGGGATTGAGGTCTTCTCTCTGCAAATTTTCGATCAGAGCGATCTCCATATTCTGTTGCTCGGTCACCGTGCGGATGACAACGGGGACTTCCTCAACGCCGGCTATGCGGCAGGCTCTCCATCGCCGCTCGCCTGCGATAATACGGTATCTGTCCCCTTTCAGCGGCTCTACCAGCAAAGGCTGAATGAGTCCGTGACGAGCGATGGACTCTGCCAGCGCCTGCAAAGCTTCTTCATCAAAAACCTTACGGGGCTGATTGCGGTTTGGCTCGATTTGGGAAATGCGCAAGGTGTGTACGGTTTCTTCCCCACTGGGTTGCTCCGCGGAAAAATCGTTATCCTCGAATATGGCATCAAGTCCCAGTCCCAGCCCGGTTGATTTCTTTTTCATCAGAGCACCTCCTTTTGCGCTTCTAAAAATTCTCTGGCCAGTTCTCTGTAAGCCAGCGCTCCCTTGGAGTAGCGGTCATACATCTGTACAGGCATACCGTGGCTGGGCGCTTCGCTCAGACGGACGTTGCGGGCGATGACGTTTTTATAGACCTTGTCTCCAAAATACTTTTTAACTTCTTCTTTGACCTGTACCGTCAGATTCAGTCTGCCGTCATACATTGTCAGCAATACACCTTCCAAATGCAGGCCGGGGTTAGAAGAATTCTTGACCTTTTTTATGATTGAAATTAGCTGGCTGAGCCCCTCCAGTGCAAAATATTCACATTGGATGGGTACCAGTGCGGAATTGGCGGCATTGAGTGCGTTAAGTGTCAGCAGGCCGATGCTGGGCGGACAGTCAATAAAGATGTAATCGTAAAGATGGCGAATTTCGTCCAGCGCATCTTTGAGGCGCGTGCCGCGCCGCTCTAAAGCGACCAGCTCGATCTCAGCACCAGCCAGCGCTTTGTTGGCGGGCAGAATGGAAACACCGGTTGCTTTGGTTTGTTGGATGGCTTCCTTGACAGGGATTTCTCCCATTATGACTTCATATACTGACTTGTCCAGCGATTTGCGGGAAATGCCGTATCCGCTGGTGGCGTTGGCCTGGGCATCAAAGTCCACAAGAAGCACCTTTTTGCCCATCTCGCCTACAGAACAGGCTAGATTGACAGCGGTGGTGGTTTTGCCTACGCCGCCTTTTTGATTTGTTATAGCAATTATTTTTCCCATATTTTATAATCCTATTAATTAATATATACAAATGTTAGTATAGCATAAAAGATTTTGTTTTTAAAGAGTTTTTACTCATTTTTTATATTTTTTTGTTCTTTAAACAACAAGATGTATTTTGTCCCAAAAGAAACACAAAATGTTGTGTTTTGCGATGTTCCACGTGGAACACTGCAGTCACCATCTCCTCAAATTGTTCCACGTGGAACAAAGCAAAGAGCGACCGCCTCGAAGACGATCGCTCTTTGCTTAGGGAAAAGAGAATGGGTGTAGGGCTTGCCCTACTGTTTGGGGATGCGGATTATATATTCAATAAAGGTATCGTTTTCCGTTGTTTCGGAAACGGCCTTTATTCCCGCCTGGCGGATCAGACCGACTGCCCGATGTATGGTATTCAAGCAAAGGCGACGGTCCTTGATTTGCTGCGAGGGCTTGGCCCGTTTGGGGCGGGACAGCCTTGCAATATAGTCTTCGGTTTGCGCTACGGTGTAATTTCTGCGGATCACTGTCTGCGCCACAGCATAAATCTGCTCGGGGTCTTGCAGCGACAATAACGCTCTGGCGTGACGTTCGCTTAGATTTTCGGCAGAAAGTAATGCCTGCACGGTGGGCGGTAATTTGAGAAGTCGCAGTTTATTGGCGACGGTAGACTGGGTTTTGCCCACGCGGCGGGCCAGTTGTTCTTGGGTATAACCGAATTTGTCAAGCAACGCTCGATAACCGTAGGCTTCTTCCCAGTAGGACAGATTTTTGCGCTGTAGATTTTCAATCATAGTTGCCAGTGCACATTCATCTTCTTTTTTGTCATATAAAATACACGGTACGGTTTCCAGCCCTGCCAGTGCCGCCGCCCGTAAGCGGCGCTCACCTGCCACCAGGCAGTAATCTCCCTTGTAGGGCTTGACGACCAGTGGTTGCAAAATACCGCTGTTGCGAATGCTCATTGCCAATGCCGTCAACTCTTCTTTGTCAAAGCATCGTCGGGGTTGATGAGGCGACGGTAGAATACGGGAAACGGGAATTTCCAGTATGATGCGCTCATCGGTTTTGGCGGAATTTGTTTTTTGCAGTGTCAGCGTCACGACGATTTCTCCTTTGCTTTTCTGGTTCCATTGTACGGCAGAGTATGCCAAAAAGCAAGAAATATCAACTGACACATTGTGACACGAAAAAGCTCTATCCCTTGAAACATAAGGGATAGAGCTTTTGCTGCAGTTCGGATTTACTTTGTTTGTGTTACAAGTTGCGACAAAGTTTGGGGAGAATTTATTTGTAATATGTCGGGTGATGTTTTTCCGTCGGAAAGACGGATGACATACGATATACCGAAGACCTCCAGATGTACCTGTGTGATCTGAGACACTAAGTGCAGCTCCCCTGTTTGGTCAGCGAAAGAAAAGTAACTACAGTTTTCTTCTGTAAGATACGCAGTTCTGCTGTGGCGGCGTAAAAGCTGAGGAAAATACCCTCACTACCCTTCTGATATGCAAAAAATAGCCCCGGTGCTCTTTCTTTTCGTACCCGTTTTCGCTCAACAACAGGGTCGTAAGCTGAATAATCAGCCTCGGTTGCACCGTCGATATTGATCACACGGGCACCGCTGTGTTCGATGTAGTCTGTGAACGGTTTTTCATCAAAAGCAGGAAATTTTAATATGTTATGTGTCCCTTTTTTTATTTTTTGAGAGTGCAGCTCGGCTCAAAATCAGCGGATAGACGCAACTGAGCCAGAAAGCAATGATGCCGTAATTGATACACTTCAGCCACAAAATATCATAAATGCCAAAGTGCTTAGGCCAGAACTTCAAAAGGGCGAGTACACCGACGCCGACGGCATAATGCAAAATGCGCCGTTTCCAACCGGCAGTCACGGTAAAATGGATGAATCTTCTTTCAATAAATATACCGACAAGCACGCATATGCCAAAGGATGTCATCTTGAGAATATCCTCGTCCTGCTCGGTAAACAAAGAGGTACAGCCAAACAAAACGGGAATCATATAGATGAAAATAAACCAGTCGCTTTTGGGCAAAAGACGGTCATAAAGGTGGCCGGCCAGATAGATCCACACTACGCTGATGGCGATGGCCGCCAGAACATCATAAGAGGTGTGACAACCCAGATAAATGCGTGACAATCCGATCAAGCCTACCAAAACCCACAAAACGATTTTGACCCAAAGCTTTTTGCTGACGGAAGCAAAATAGCCGTATATATTGGTGCCGGCCGTGGTGTGGCCGCTGGGAAAGGAGTAGCCGGTGGCGGTTGATGCGCGGATTACTTGGTCTTTGGCAATAATCCACTGCTCCCAGGGTCTGGGGATTTTAAGCCAGTTTTTAAGTCCCAGCGTCCAAAACAGACCGCTTACTGCGGTGCAGGCCATACGTTGCCCCTGCTTGGGGCTCAGGCACCAATAGAGAAAAGCGCCCACCAGAATAATGATGGTATCCTCTCCCAATAAAGTGATGATCTCCGACAGCGTCGAAAAAAAGACGTTGTCGTGTAATGGAATAAAGTAGGTGATCAGTGAAAAATCCATATTTAAGCCCCCTGTTATTCTTGTGAGGAAAGCGGCAGAGAAATAATGACGGTAGTGCCGACACCAAGCTCGCTTTCGATCTCCAGTGTGCCGCCGTGCTTTCTGACGATCTCGTCAGCCACGCCCAGACCTATGCCGCTGCCGCGCTTTTGAGAATTGCCTTTATAAAACATTTGTTTGACAAAGGGTAGATCCTGCGGAGAAATTCCTTCGCCGTGATCCTGAATACGCAGGCAAACGTGCGTTTCCGTAAGGGTGACGGCGGTTTCGATCTTGCCGTCGGTTTCGGAATGTTTGACGGCGTTGTCAATAATATTAAAAAAGACCTGCTTAAGACGGTTTTTATCTCCCAGAATTTCCACGCTGTCTGGCTCGGGGATATATTCGATGATAACGTTTTCCAGTCTGGCACGCTCCATCATCATAAATACCGTGTCCTCAAACTCCGCAACCACATCCATAGGCGCTACCATCAGCTTGAAGCGGCCGTTTTGAATGCGGGAGGTGTCCAATAATTCCTCCACAAGCTTGCTCAGGCGCTCGGTTTCTTTATATATAACCTCGATGCCTCGACGGGTGGTAGCGTCCATTTCTTCGCTCTGAGTGGCGATCATGGTTTCGCTCCAACCACGGATGGCGGTCAGCGGAGTGCGCAGTTCGTGGGAGACCGAGGAGATAAAGTCGTTTTTGACCTTTTCGCTTTCTCCCAAGTCTTTTGCCATGGCATTGATGGTGGCGCACAGCTTGCCCAGTTCGTCATCCTGATTGTACTTTTCGATGCGCCGTGTCATATTGCCCTTGGCGATATCGTTAGCAATGTCGTTGATCTGCGCTACGGGAACGATAATGGACTTGATAAAATATACACCGCTGAAGCCGGTGAGCAAAATTACGCTCAGACCGATGACGGCGGCCAACAGATACAGCCGCAACAAAAGTGCATCCGTCAGCTCCAGTGAGGTCAGTAGGCGCAGTGTCCCCTGTGTGTTGCCGTAGCTGTCCTGAAGCGGTACGGTATAGGACATGATCTTTTCTCCCGTGGCGGTGTGCTCGCCGATCCAAGAGTCGGCCTTGTTCAGTCTGGCGCCGGTGAGATCGGGCGTTTCTTGCATATCGTTGAGTGGAAAACCGGAGGAGGAAAAAGCCACCTGTCCCGACAGATCGCTGATCTGCAGTTCCATCAATGTGGTGTCCTCAAATTCGTCTACCATAGTTTGCGCCGCCGAGGTAAAGGACTCGGTGGAAATGTAGTTGGAATAGTAGTTCTCTAAGTTTTGCGCATCGGCGCGCAGTCGTGCGCGCACCATATTGTAGTAGGAATTCTGGGCAAACATACAAAAAAAGGTGACCATCAATATACTGGCGATCAGTATGGCACCGAACACATTGCGCAACCACCGTAAGGTAATGCCGGAAAAAAGGGTACGGCGAAGCAGCTGCCAGAATTCGACAGCTCTTTTCTTCAGCCTTGCAACCATTTTTTTCATAGATTATTTCCCCCAACGATAACCGTATCCCCATACGGTCTGGAGATAGGTGGGGTTACTGGGCTCATCCTCCAGCTTCATACGCAGACGGCGGATGTTGACGTCAACAATCTTGTGGCGGTCACCGATAAAGGAATCTCCCCATACGGTGGCAGAAATATCCTCACGGGTGCGGGCCACTCCGGGCGAGGAGAGAAAATACTTGAGGATTTGGTATTCTACCTGTGTGATCTCGATCTTTTCTCCGTTTTTGGTGAGAATGCGGCTGGTGGTGCTCAGCGCAAAGGGGCCAAAAGTCAGATCGCCGGAATCAGCGGCACTCTGCCCTTTCAAGAGCTGTACTCTTCTATAGAGAGAGTCGACACGCACGATCAGCTCCAGCGGAGAAAAGGGCTTGGCAATATAGTCATCCGCACCGCTCATCAGCCCTTCGACCTTGTCGGTTTCCTGGGCTTTGGCGGTCAGCATAATAATACCAATCTTCTGATTGGAGGAGCGCAGGGTCTTGCATACCTCCACGCCGCTGATGCCGGGAAGCATCACGTCCAGTACGGCGATATCGATATCGGGATTCTGATCATATTTTTCCAGCGCTTCTTCGCCGGTGGCGGCCTCAATAATGTCGTAGCCTGCCCGCTTTAAATTGAGTACGACAAAGGCACGGATCGCCTCTTCGTCTTCCAAAACAAGTAATTTCTTCATATATTGTCCTTTCTCAGTAGGTGTGTAATGCTTCTGCCCACTGTGCCGTGGTAAACGTGATATCGTCGGCACTGCCGTAACGGTATGCGATAACGGTGTCTTCATTTTGTGTAATGGAGATCCAGCCGTCTCCGGGGTGTACCTGTGAAAATTCTGTCAGGGTGAAGACACGCAGTGAATACAGCGTTTCGTGGCTACGGTTGACAAAGTGATACAGACGTTGCACCTTGGCATCCTGCCATACCATGACTTTGCCCACCCAATTGTCGGGATATACCACATAAAAGCGGTCGGCTGACGAGGTAAAGGTGGTCAGCGGTTCTTTCAGCGAGCTGCCGTCAAACTTACACCAGTGCGTAAAGTAAGAGGCGCCCTCCGTGTCTTCCATAGCGGTACAGCGCGGCACCTCCGGAATACCGTCGCCGTCAATGTCGGTGCAACGCAATCCCAAGGGTCGGTCTGCACCCAGCCCTTCACCGGTGAGCAGCTTGTTCTCCAGATAATTGTCGCTGTTGACCACCAGTATTTCGGTGTGATAATTCTGATCCTCCAGCTGTGCATCCATATAGACGGCGGGATTACCTGCCGTGGTGGCGGATACTGTCAGCTGTGTCAGCGAAACGATGCGCTCATCAATGGGGACTGAGGACAGCGATGTGATGCGCAGATCCTTGTAAACCAACAGTGAAGCACTGGCGTTTGACAGGTCGATACATACGATTCGGGGACCGTCTTCCATCAGCACATACTGTGTGTATTTTCCCTTATAAAGTGAGCGCAAATGCGCTCTCGGCTCCAGAATCTGCAACGTGCGGTCACTGCCGGTCAGGTAGTTCCATCCTACGATGAGCTCTTTAGTGCCGTCTCCTGTCATATCACAGAAGGACAGCTTTTCAACGCCGGTGGCATCTGAAGTGTACCGCCCCAATTCCTTCCAGTTGTCATCTGCCTTTTGCAAGATGAGAATACTGACGACTTTGGTTTCGTCGGCTGTGTACAGACAGATGGCCTCGGTTTGCCCGTCGCTGTCCAGATCTGCCAGATTGATGTCGTTGCGGTTGTCGCCGCCCGAAGGCGCAACCAGCTCGTAGGAGGTGCCCAGCAGGTCATCAATGGTGTTTTGCACCTGCAGACGAGACTCGGTGAGCTGCGGCGGACGCATCAAATCTTCAATACTGATGTCCCCCATTGAACAACCGTTCATAGCCATACACAGACACAGCGCTATAACGGAAAGTATGATCTTTTTGAATTTTTTTGTGTTCATATTTACCTCAAAACATAGTTATACAAAGTAATTATACTAAACCAAAATGTAAATTGCAACATAGGGCAAGAAATATTTTTATAATTTGCTGTTTAATTTCTGCTTTGGATATGGTATGATAAAAGCAAAAGGAGTGATCGTATGAGATTTATACATACAGCCGACCTGCACCTGTCGGCACCGATTGTCGGATCGTCCGCCCGAACAGCGTTGCGCCGCGGGGGACTGCAGGTGTTGGAGCAAATAATACGCTATGCCGAATCCAACGGTATCCCTCATATGGTCATTGCGGGGGATCTGTTTGATACCCCTACCCCGTCGTCGGCCATATTGGGTGCGGTCAGAGCTATGTTTGAGCAAACATCGCTCCGTATCTGGATGGTCGCAGGCAACCACGATCCGCTGACTGACGGCGGATATCTGGGTGTTGATTGGTCGGAGAACGTACATATATTCGGTAAGACGCCGGAATGTGTGGCCACTTCCGATGGTGTATTTGCGGGCGTTAGCTTTTATGAGGGTATGAACCAACATCCGTTGGTCGGTCTTCGGGTGAATTCCCTGTGCAGTGTGGGTATTTTTCACGGCTCACTCAGAGACTCCTCTCCTGCTTATCGCATCGATGAAACGGCACTGGCCGAGAGCGGACTGGGCTATGCCGCGCTGGGTCATATCCACAAAACATCCGAGCCTGTCTATGTGGGCAAGACTTTGGTAGGAACCTGCGGCTCTCCCCTGTCACACGGATTTGACGAATTGGGAGAGAGAAGCTTTTTTGAGGTAGAAGTCAACGAGGGCGGTGCCGTTTGGAAACGGGTTGTGACGGACAGCATCCGCTTTTATGAGGAGAAGATCGAGATTGACGAAACCATGTCTGCCGCCGATGTACTGGGCAAGCTGATGAACAGCGCTTCCCGTTACAAGGAGCGGGACATTTTTCGTTTCCGACTGGTGGGGCAAACTGCGCTTGCCATGCCCACTGCATTGGAGGAATACCCTGCTTTGGTGGAGATCATAGATGAGACCACCCTGTCGGCAGATGTGGAAAAATTGGCATCGGAGCAGAGTTTGCGCGGTTTTTTTGTCAGTGAAATGCTGGAAAAACTGGCGGCCGCCCCGCTCGAAGAGCGACACAAATTCGAGGCGGCACTGCGGCTGGGATTGGAGGCGTTTGAGTGAAACTGAAAAAACTGGAAATGTACCGTTTCGGCAAGTTTCGCGACACCGAGGTCACGCTGTCGGAGGGGCTGGCGGCACTGTGTCAGGACAATGAGTCGGGCAAAACCACAATGGCAGACTTTATTCGTTTTATGTTTTACGGATTTGCCAAAAACAGGGCCAAACTGACACTCAGAGAGAATTTTTTGGAGAGATATCAGCCCTGGGACAGCGAAGACGGTGTGGTAGGCGCACTGGAATTTGAAGATGAGTCGGGCGAAACATACCGTCTGGAGCGCACTCAGACCGCTAAGGGCAAAACCACGGTCACTGTGCTGGACAAAGACGGCAAAAAGCTGGATATTGACGCCCCCGGAGAATATTTTCTGGGAGTGGACAGTGAAACTTTTTTGAATATTTTCTATATTACACAAGGCACTAATACCCCCCACCGTACCGCCGGTATGGACGTGGCGATGAAAAATCTGGTGACCACCGGCAGTGAGGAGATTTCTTTTGATCAGGTGATGGCCGCACTGGAAAAGCATCGGCTGAAATACTCCTCCCCCAAGGGTGCAGGCGGCAAGATCAAAAAACTGCAGGATGAGATAGAAGAAACCGAACGCTTTATTGCATTTGAGCAGGTCAAGCTGGAAGAAGGCTTTCGTCAAAGAACACCTGCGCAAAAAATCAAAGATCGGCTGGCGCAGATCGAAACTGAGAGTGATGAGCTACAGCAAAAACTGCAACAGCACAGTGCTTACAAAGCGTTTCTCCGTCAACAAAAGCGGGCGCAGCTGTGTGAGCAGATCGCGGCGCTTGAAAATCAAGCGGCGGGAGAGGCCCTTTCTGCGGAGGATGCTCACAGTCTGGAGGAAATGTTCCGTCAGAAAGAGCAGCTTATTTTTAAAAAAGAACAAGAGGAGCGCAATGTTTCATTACTGCAGGAGCAGATGATATCTTTATCTCAAAAGGAACAGATCGCACTGCAATATCGTGATGCTCTTAAGACTCCGCCGACTTTTATCATTGGGCTTGTTGCGGCGGCAGTGGCATTGGCGGCGGGAATTGCGGCGGCGCTGTGGCAGCCGTTGTGCCTGATTGCGGGCGGTGTATTGGCGGCGATCGGCGCCGTCATCGCAATAAAAGCACGAGCTTTGCCTGCGGCGGTCCGTCAAGGGGGCATCGCCGATCGTAAGGAGCTGGCTTCGCAACTACAGATGGCACTCTGGCAGCAAAGCAACATAGAGCGGCAAAACGGACAGCTTTCCGCAGCAAAGGCACAGCTGAGCGCCGTGCAAAAGGAAATAGAACTTCTGGAAGAAAGATGCCTTCCCTTACAGCAACGTACAGCGGTATTTGAACGGCAGGATCTGTCGCGGCTTGCAGACACTTCCGCCGCCCGCTTGTTGGCCCGCCAACGCCTGCAGGATGTCCATACCCGTCTGGCGGAGATCGAGGGCGACGAGGCGGAGGATGCCAAAATCGCAAATCCGACACCGCCGCAGGGAGATGCGGCACTTTTGCAAAAACAGCAAAATTTGTTGATCGAAGAAAGAGAGCAGCTGCTGCGCACGAGTGCAGATCACGCTGTGGAACAACGGGCACTGGAAAGCCGTCAGCAGGCACTGGAAGAGCGGCAGGCCGCACTGCAACAGATGAAAGAAGAACTGGCCAAGGCGGAGGCGGCGCTGGAGATCGTTATGATCGCCATAGAGGCTATGACGTCGGCGCAGCAAACGTTACGGGATAACTATGCGCCGCTGTTGCGGCAGGCGCTGGAGCAGAAGCTGTCGATGCTGACCGACGGAAAATATCAAACGGTCACGCTGGATGAGGAGTTTGCTCTGCGCATCAAAGCGGACGGCGGATTGCGGGCGGTGGACTATTTTTCGGCGGGCACCAGAGATGCCGCCTATCTTGCACTGCGGTTATCGCTCGCAGAGATCGTGGAGGGAGAGAAATGTTTGCCGTTGATCTTTGACGATCCGTTTCTCAATCTGGACGAAAAACGTTGGAACAACCTGTTTTCTCATTTGCAGGAATTGGGCAAAAAGCGACAGATTTTGTTACTGTCCTGCAGAAAGATCGGTTGACACGAAAGATAGAGTATTGTGTGCCTCCCCCTTTTAAAGAAGAAAACTCTTTGGCCAGCGGTAAAAAAAGGTCTTCTTTCCGCAATCTTAATCTTTTAGTTCTTGCATTTTTTCAAAACATTTAGTAATATTATTAAAAAGACTTTGTGAAAGGGGCGACAGTTATGCCCGTAATATCTGTTGTGATTACAGTATATATTGTGACGGTCTGTATGGTATTTTTTACCTTTTTCACTGCCAAGATCGCCGAAATGAAGCTGCGCCGTCCGTCGTGGGGTATTTTAGGCGCCTTGCTGGGACCCGTCGGACTGTTGGCGGTCAGCTATCTGCCTTCCCGTCGTAAGGACGGCAAGGAAACCAACTTGATTCGCTCCGGTATCCGCGCTTTGCCCAGTATATCCAGAAAAGCTCTTGTGGTGCTGGGTATTTTGCTGTTGCTGGTACTGGTGGCAGTACAACTCATCACCTATATTCCCAAGTGGCAGGAAAACCGTCAGTATGAAAAAAGTATCGGATCGGCGGTTACCGAGGGACTGACCTACACCTCAACCGTCAAAGGCAAGCCGATCGAGGTGGTAGCGGGTGCAGATTCCACGTTTGTCGTTACCGATGACGGCGATTTGTACGGCTGGGGCTACAACCACCTGAATCTGCAGCAGCAAGATAAAGGGGAACTGATGGGCGAGGTCGTTTCGGTGGCACAGTTGGGTCGGGACGTTTATGTGCTGAAAAAAGACAACAAATTATACAAATCCGGTCAGGACGGTCAGTGGACGGAATTTGCCGCCAACGTGACCAAGGTGGACTGCGGTCCCGATTATGGCGCTCTTATTAAAAGCAACGGAGATGTATATGTTTGGGGCAGCAATGCTTACGGGCAGTTGGGTTCTGCGGGCGGTGCCGCTTCGGAAGAGCCTTTGTGGTTATGCTCAACTGCCGCCGACATCGCTTGCGGTGGACGGCATCTGCTGGTGCTCAAGCAAAACGGTGACGTTTTCGCTTGCGGCGACAACACCGTCGGTGCATTGGGACTGACGGGAGAAACGGGCGCCGTTTCGCTTCGGCAAATCGCCGCTGACTGTAAAGCCATTGCGGCAGGCACGGACTTTTCGTTGATCCTGACAAAAAGCGGCACGGTCAAAAGCTGCGGTGCAAACGGTTGCGGACAGCTTGGCCGTACATTGGATGAAGAAAAAGAAGAAACCGAGGAAATATATCTCACGTTCAGTGAGGTGGCAACCGACGCAGATGCCATTGGTGCCGGCGGCAAGAGCGGCTGGTATCTCTCTGAGGGCAAGCTCTATACCTGGGGACAGAATCACTGCGGTCAATTAGGACAGGGCGGCACCAAAAATACGGCTGCGCCGACTGAAATTATGGATAAGGTTACGGCCGTCAGTGCTTCTGCTGACCATCTGGTCATCATCAGCTCCGATAAACTGTATGTTTGCGGTGACAATAGCTACGGACAGCTGGGCAAACCGGGAGATGCGCATTTGACGCCCAAAGATGTGGTTGCAGTCAGGGGGTAATGCTATGTTATTGACGATACTTGCAATTTTTATTATACTCATCGGCGGTGTCTTTGTGGTCAGTGCCGTTATTATGGGCAGTAACATCAAGCGTACCCGTACGCCTCGTGCCAAACAGTTGTTGATCAGACGTTGCCGTAATACGGCGATCCTGTCGGTCGTGGCGTTTGTGACGGCCATCGTACTGTTGGTGGTCAACTTTTTGCCCGGTCAGATTCAGGGGCGGTTGGCAGGCGATGCGGCATATGACCTAACGGATACCTATGCCACGGTTTTGTCCGGCGGCGGAGAAGAAAAAGCATATCTTTACCTGCCTTCCTCCGTGTATGCGGATGACGAATGTATCTCTTTGCAAAACGATAGGGGAGAGTGGTTCGTTTACGAGGCCACTGAAAACAGCGAGGGTGAAACATCTTATCGCTGGATCAACCGCGGTAAAAATACGGCACATTACCAGACCCTTTCATTAGGAGAACAGACGGTAATGACGTTACAGCTGGGTCTGGACGGACGGTTGTACGCCGACGGCACGTTTCCCTTTATGATGTACGATACCGACAGTAAGATTTACAGTGGTCAGCTGGCCAAAAACGTAGGCAGCTTTTTCTGTAACGGTAACACATTGTTTTATGTGACGGAGGGGCAGGACCTGTATGCACTGGGACTCAACGAGTACGGTCAGATGGGCGACTCTTCCAGTAAAAACAAGACCGCCGCTACGTATATCCGTTCGGATATCGTGTCGGTCAGCGCCAGCGAGACCCACGCTATGATGGTGGACATTTTCGGAAATCTGTATGCCACGGGTGACAATTCCGATTCTCAGCTCGGCGACGGTACGATGGCAAATGTCAGCGCTCCCATTAAGATTATGGGCGGCGTACGCGAAGCGGCAGTGGGCAACTTTTTCAGTGTTATTCTGGCGCAGAACGGCGACGTATATACCTGCGGTCGCAATACCTTGGGTCAATGCGGTAACGGCTCCAAAAACGGTACCGCCACACCCACCAAAATTGCCGGCGGCGCCATTAAGATCGTAGCTTCCGACAAAAGTGCGGCGTATCTTACCGAAGAAGGTAAGGTATATGCTTGGGGCGCCAATGATAAGCACTGTCTGTCGTTGGATGCGACGGCTTATTTCAACACGCCGACTCTGATTGCAGAGAATGTCTACGATATTGCTATGAACGTGGACGGTTTGGTTATTCTGGATCGTGAGCGCAATATCCGTGTTACCGGTGCATTGCGTGACGATACCGCCAAACTGACCGAGGAAATATTGGATATCAAGGCCAAGGTGCCGGAATCTTATCTCAGCCCTGTGGAAAGAGAAGAAAAACCCGATATCAATGAACTGGGAAAAGATGAATGATATGAGGAATTGCGACATCGGTGTTTCCGACGAACAACTGTACGAAGGACTTTGTTCTCCATATCGCATACTTTTTTTCATAAAACCCCTTTACATTTGAAAAAATATATAGTATAATAACCAATCGCTGACCGTACCTCGGAGATTGGAATCACCGTCCGTCGTCTGTGATACGGCTGAATTTTATAGAAAGGTGAAAGATAAGATGATTAAGAAGGAAATCAAAAATCAGGTCATCGAGGCTAACAAGCTTCATGGCACCGATACCGGTTCTCCCGAAGTTCAGATCGCAATTCTGACCGCTCGCATCAACGAGCTGACTGAGCATCTCAAGCAGCATCCCCACGACCATCATTCCCGTCGCGGCCTGCTCAAGATGGTCGGTAACCGTCGTAACCTGCTGAACTATCTGATCAAGAAGGACATCAACCGTTATCGTGCTATTATCGAGAAGCTCGGTATCAGAAAGTAATCGCATAAAACAGGCACAAACTTACGGGTTTGTGCCTGTTTCTGCAAAAAGTAACAAGGAGAAAGCGGAGCTTTTTAGCAGTTACATGACCTTGCAAAAGCGTTTTGTCGGGCGATGTAAGTGCTGAAATCTCCTTTTCTCTTAAAAATAAGAATTAAGGAGGTACATCAAATGTACGAAAACCACAAAATTTTTAAAACAGAATTTGCCGGTCGCGAACTGATCGTAGAAACCGGTAAGTTTGCCCAGCTGTCCAACGGCAGCGCGCTCATCCGTTACGGCAACTGCGTAGTGCTGGCCAACGCCACTGCTTCTGCCAAGCCCCGCGACGGCATTGATTTCTTCCCCCTCAGTGTAGACTTTGAGGAGAGAATGTATGCGGCCGGTAAGATTCCGGGCGGCTTCCTCAAGAGAGAGGGTCGTCCCAGCGAGAAGGCGATTCTGTCTTCCCGTGTTATCGACCGTTCCATCCGTCCCTTGTTCCCCAAGGATATGCGCAACGATGTCAGCGTTCATCTGTGCGTAATGAGCACCGATAAGGATGCCATTCCGGAAATCGTCGGTATGATCGGCGCTTCCATCGCTCTGTCTATTTCTGACATTCCCTTTAACGGTCCTATCTCCGGTGTCAGTGTAGGTCTTATTGACGGCGAGTATGTCTTCAACCCCGATGCCGCACAGAGAGAGGCTTCTCAGATGGCTGTTACCGTTGCTTCTTCCGCCGCCAAGGTCACCATGATCGAAGCCGGCGCCAACGAGGTTGACGAAGACGTTATGATCGAGGGCATTATGGCCGGTCACGCCGAGAATGCCAAGTTGGTTGAGTTTATTAATTCTATCGTTGCCGAGATCGGCAAAGAGAAGTTTACCTTCGAGTCCTGCGCCGTAAACGAAGAGATCTACAACGCTGTTAAGGAAGCCGTTGGTGAAGATATCAAGGTTGCCTTTGACAACGCTGACAAGATCACCCGTGACAAGCTGACCGCTGAGGTCTGCAAAAAGGCGCACGATATTCTGGATGAGAAGTATCCCGATGACGGCGCTATGATCGACGAGTGTCTGTACAAGCTGCAGAAGATGACCGTTCGCACTTGGCTGAGCGAAGAGGGCAAGCGTGTTGATGGCAGAGGCCTCAACGATATGCGTGAACTTTATGCCGAAACTGACATTCTGCCCACTGTTCACGGCTCCGGTATGTTTGCCAGAGGTAAGACACAGGTGCTGAGCATCGCCACACTCGGTATGATTTCCGAGGAGCAGATTCTGGACGGTCTGGACGAAGAAACCTCCAAGAGATATATCCATCATTATAATATGCCCGGCTTCACCACCGGCGAGGCAAAGCCCGTTCGTTCTCCCGGCCGTCGTGAGATCGGCCACGGCGCACTGGCTGAGCGTGCATTGCTGCCCGTAATTCCTCCCGTTGAGGAGTTCCCCTACACCATCCGTGTCGTCAGCGATGTTCTGACCTCCAACGGTTCTACCTCTCAGGGTTCCATCTGCGGCTCTACTTTGGCTCTGATGGATGCAGGCGTACCGATCAAGGCTCCCGTAGCCGGTATTTCCTGCGGTCTGATCACCCGTGAGGATGGCAGCTTTATCACTATGGTAGACATTCAGGGTATCGAAGACTTCTTCGGCGATATGGACTTTAAGGTAGCCGGTACCAAGAAGGGTATCACCGCTATCCAGATGGACATCAAGGTTGACGGTCTGACCCGCGAGATCATCACCGAGGCCATTCATAAGACCCGCGATGCCCGTTATCACATCCTGGACAACGTAATTGCTCCCGTGATTTCCGAGCCCAGAAGCGACGTTAAGGAGTGCGCTCCCAAGGTTATCACTATGAAGATCGACCCCGAGAAGATTCGTGAGGTCATCGGCTCCGGCGGTAAGGTCATTCAGAAGATCGTAGCTGACACCGGTGCCAAGATCGATATCGAGGACGACGGCAGCGTATTTATTGCCGCCACTGAGAAGGCTTCTGCCGATGCGGCCAAGGCCATCATCGACGGTATCGTATTTGAGCCCGAAGTCGGTGCTATCTACAAGGCAACCGTAGTTAAAATTATGGAGTTTGGTGCTTTTGTTGAGTTCGCACCCGGCAAGCAGGGTCTGGTTCACGTTTCAAAGCTCGACACCAAGCGTGTTGAAAAGGTGGAAGATCTGCTGACCGAGGGTGACGAGATCATGGTTAAGTTTATGGAGGTCGACTCCAAGGGCAGATACAACCTGTCCCGCAAGGATGCGCTCCTTGAGATGCAGGGCAAATAAGCTCACAACAAAATAAATAAAGGGAAGAGATGTGATCTCTTCCCTTATTTCAAAATTTTAAAAAGGGGCCTGACCCCCAATTTTAAAAAACGGAGGCAATGGCATATCTGGTGCCATTGGTCGCACCGGTCACAAATACACGGCGATTCATAATTGTTTCTCTGTGGTGAAACGACTTTTTTGGCAGTTAAATACCGCTTTGAAGTGATTCAAAGCGGTATTTATAATGTTTTAGTGGGAGTGCGCGGTCATCGGACTGAAGGAAGCTATGAAGAAACTTTTTGTACCATCTATGGTGCGCAGGCTGATGGCAGCGGTTTCGCCATGCCAATGAACGGAATCGCCCTCATCAGCGGGGCCGTAAACCTTTTCCATTGCGGTCTTGGTGGCAGACATGGCGGTTTCAATGGTTTCACCATCGCCTGTGAAGATCTGAACGGTAATGCTGCTCATCTTATCTTCCGTAAAAACGAAGGCGACGGATACGGTGCGCTCACCGAATACATCGCTGAGTTCCTTTGTCAGCATCCAGTTGATGACGTTTTCCGAAGCGCCGTCCTGCACTTTGTCTTCGCCGACGATCGCTTTGACCTGCTGTTTGCTCATATCCCATTTGGTGCCTGCAAGGACGCTGTCGGTCTTGGAACAGCCTGCTGCACAGAACAACAGAACCACACAAAGTAATACACTGATCAGTCTTTTCATTTCATTTCCTCCTTGATTCTTGTAACAGTTCTCATAACACTGTTATGTTCTTTCATAATATTGCCCAGCCGCATATATTCGGCATAGAGCTTGTCGTAGGTATCACGCGCGGCAAAATCGGGATAGTAATCCTTGATGTCTTTGCAACGCATATTGTTGATGAGGATTTCCCGCTTTTCTTCGCCCCAGGCAAAGGCGGCCAGTATGGCGCTTCCCAAGGCGCAGGTGTCCTCAAAGGTGCAGGCGTGAACGTCAACACCTAAAATGTCGGCAGCCAGTTGACAGAACAGCTCGTTTTTACGGGGAATACCGCCTGCCAGAAAACAACGGGAAACCGTGTGACCATGATTTTTAAAGATATCACGGATTTGTCGGGCGCTGTACAGCGTTGCTTCAATCAGGGCGCGGTAGATATCTTCGGGTTTGGTCTGTAAGGTCATGCCGACAAGGGTACCGTTCAACGAATAGTCCATATAAGGTGTACGCACACCTGCCAACCAGTTGAGCGCCATCAGACCGCTTTCTCCCGGTTTTTTCTCAGAGGCAAGGGAGGAGAGGTACTGGTGCAAGGACATTTCCTGCTCTAAGGCGTTGTCGTGGTATTCGGGGGGAACAAAGTTGTTTACAAACCAGGCAAACGTATCGCCGACCGAACTTTGTCCGCCCTCGTGACCATAGGTGTCGGGCAGGAAACAGTGAGATGAGGTGCTGGATATGCCTTCCAGTCCGCTGTCGCTGTGAGAGCACATCAGACTGATGCCGTTGGTGCCCATAACACAGACCATATCACCGGGCTTTCCGCCCACGGCCGCCATAGCGGTGTGCGCATCCAGCTGCGGCGAGGAAACCGCTATGCCTGCGGGCAGACCCAAGGCAGAGGCAGTGCGCTCGTGCAATTCGCCGGCTTTGGCACCGACGGGCAGCATTTTGCCACGCAGTTTGCTCAGTACCGTGCCGAAATCGGGGGCAACACTGTTAAAGTAATCCTTTTCGGGGTAGCCGCGGAAGGGATGATAAAAACGCTTAAAGCAAGCAAACGTTTCACCGGCAACGACTTTACCGGTCAGTACCAGTGTCAGCCATTCGCCGACCTCCAGAAACAGAGCGGCGGCATCATAAACCTCTCTGTCCTCTTCAAAGGTTTCTAAAACTTTGGGGAAAAAGCTTTCTACACTGACCATGTTGCCGCAGTCGGACAAAAAGCGCTCGCCTCTTCGGAGGGCGGCTTGCTGCAGACGGGCGGCCTGCAGGGTGGGGGTGTGATGCTTCCATAATTTAATATAGGCGTGTGCATGATCTTTGAATTCCGGCAAAAAGCAAAGCGGTGCGCCGTTGGCAGACAACGGAATGACCGAGCTGGTGGCGGAATCTATACCCAGCGACACAACCTCGCCCTCGGGGGGCATTTCTTGCGTCATCTGGCGGATGATCTTTTGCATACCTTCTATGTAGTCCTCGGGATGGGCATAGGCAGAAGCAGGCGGCAACGGCGTGCCGTCGGGCAGATGGGACATAATTTGGTGCGGATAGGCATACTGCGCTGTTGCGACGATTTCGCCCGAGGTCACGTCGACCATCACGCCTCGTGCGCTCAGCGTGCCGAAATCCAATCCGATACTGTATTTCGCCATATAGGGTCCCCTTTCGTAAATATATGTGGTTTCATTATATAAAATTTTTGGATTGATTGCAAGTGATAAGCATATATTTTATCGAGAGAATTTCTGGGAGGGAAGAAAATGTTTATTTATAAAGTTGCGCCGGGGGATACCCTGCAAAGCATTTCCCGTATTTACGGCGTTGATGCGGGCGAGGTCATCCGCATCAACGGACTGACAGATCCCGATCGTCTGGCGGTGGGACAGTCACTCATCCTGCCCACCGAAACGCATGCCTATACCGTGCGACGTGGTGAAACTCTGGGACAGATCGCAAATCGCTTGGGGGAGCCGTTGGCGCTGTTGTACGCTGACAATCCGACGTTGCGGGACAGACCGCTGATGGCGGGAGAAACCATCTTTGTGCGCAGTGTGCCTGCCAAGCGAGGCAATCTGGAGGTCAACGGATATGCCTATTCATTTATAGAGCCCGAGTTGTTGGAGTGTACACTGCCGTATCTGACTTATCTTACGATCTTCAGTTACGGGGTGACGGTGACGGGAGATTTGGTGCCTGCTGAAGATACTGCACTGATCGCCGCCGCCAAAGCGGCAGGGGTGGCGCCTGTAATGCTGCTGTCAACCATCGGGGAGGATGGTACCTTTAATTCCGCTTCGGCGGCCGCCGTACTGGAAAATAAAGAGCTTGGGGATCGGCTGATTGCCGAATTGGTGACGGTGCTGGAGGAAAAAGGGTACTACGGTATAGATGTGGATTTTGAGTTTATCCCCGAAAACTTAGGGGAAGAGTATGCCGATTTTATCTCCCGACTTCGCGCGGCGGTGGAACCTGGAATCGTGATGGTGGCACTGGCACCCAAATACTCTGCCACACAACGTGGCTTGCTCTATGAAGCGCACAATTATGAGCTACTGGGACGGGCGGCAGACCGTGCACTCATTATGACATACGAATGGGGGTATACCTACGGACCGCCGATGGCGATCGCACCGCTGGGTGAGGTGCGCAAGGTACTGCAATATGCGGCCTCGGTGATTCCACCGGAAAAAATTCTTATGGGTATGCCAAACTATGCTTACGATTGGCCGCTTCCCTTTGAAAGAGGAGTGACGGCAGCGCGTTCTATCGGCAATCAGGAGGCGGCAAGTCTTGCAGGACAAGAGAATGCGGAGATTTTGTTTGAAGACAGAGCCGCCTCGCCGCACTTCGGGTATACGGCGGACGGACAGCAACACGAGGTTTGGCTTGAAGATGCCCGAAGTGTGCTGGAAAAGCTGGACCTGGTGGAGGAATTCCGACTCAAAGGAATCGGTGTGTGGAACATTATGCGCCCCTTTGAACAGTTGTGGTATCTGCTGGACTATTACTATAATATTGTTAAGTTGTTGTAATCGCAAATTTGACGTCGGGGCTGCCCCCTTGCAATTATTGGGGAGTTAAGGTATAATGATAGAGCATTAAAAACAAGGAGTCAAAAAAGGTTGAAATTTATTTCTTTATATTCCGGAAGTAAGGGAAATGCGTCGGTCATTCTGTCGGACAGCGGTACGGCACTGCTGTTGGATTGCGGTGTCAGTTTTTTGAAGATTAAAAAGGCGTTGGCGGCGGCAGACGTTGACCCGCAAGCGTTACAGGGAATTGTGATCACCCACGAGCATACCGACCACGTCTGCGGACTGGCAACACTGCTCCGTCACTGGGATTTGCCGGTATACTGCAACCGTCGCACGGCGTTGGCACTGCCCTATATCAGCGAGCATGTGATTATCGGCGGCAATGGTGAGTTTACGGTGGGGGATATACGGGTTCGTCGCTTTTCCACCTATCACGATGCGGCAGAGCCTTGCGGTTATTGCTTTTGGGCGGACGGAAAAAAAGTGGCGGCACTGACCGACTGCGGTCAGGTGGACAGCGTGATATTTACCCAGATCGAGGGCTGTGATATGTTGTATATCGAGGCCAACTATGACGAAACCATGCTGGCGGCCTGCAACTATCCCTACCACCTGCAATGTCGTATTCGCTCTGAGCGAGGTCATTTGTCCAATACTGTGTGCGCCGACACGGTGGTAAAGCTTTGCTTTCTGGGTCTGCAAAAGGTATTGTTGGGACACGTCAGCGAAAACAGCAATACGTATATGATGGCGGCAGCTACGACGACAGAACCGTTGCGGCGACTGGGTTTGCCGGTATCTGTCGAGGTGGCGGACGAAAGTGATATGCCTACCGTGGTGGAGGTGTAGCGATGCTCAAAATTCATATTATTACCGTCGGCACGCTGAAGGAAAAATATCTGCGTGAGGCGGTGGCGGAATACAGCAAAAGGTTGGGTCGATTTGCCTCTCTCAAGGTGACAGAGCTCAGCGAAGCATACCTGCCGCAAACCCCCGCTGCAGCAGAGGTTGACAAAGCGCTGGACAAAGAGGCGGAAGCGATAATCAAGCAACTCTCGGGCAACGTTCGGATCGCGCTGTGCGTTGAGGGGAAACACTATAGCTCCGAGGGCTTTGCGGCGCTTGTCGAGGGGGCGACTATGCAGGGTAGTATGGATCTGGTTATCGGCTCATCTCACGGGCTTGGTGAAAAAGTAAAGCGGGCCTGCAGCCATCGGCTGTCCTTTTCCGAGATGACCTTTCCCCATCAGTTGATGCGGGTGATGCTTCTGGAACAGCTCTACCGAGCATTTAAAATCAATCACAACGAAAGTTATCATAAATAAGTCTGAGTCGCACCTTGTGAAAGCAAGGTGCGACTTTTGTACAATGTTAACAAAAAAGTATCTGCTTTTTTGGTCAAAGAAGATATGGAAATTTTAATGTTAATAATATATAATATAAGAGTATAAGTATCTAACTGAAAAGGAGAGAGCTTTATGAAAAAAATGAAGGTCGTAATGAGCTGGATCATGACACTGCTGATGCTGTTGTCATTGATGACCGGCTTCCAAACTGCATCTGCTGCCACACTCAGCATCAGTGACATCGAATTCGATATGGATGTTACTGCTGTATCAAACGGTAGCGGTAAGTACACTGTCAAGCTTCCTGACGGTCGTCCCCGTATTCCGCAGATTACCTGCACGGGCGGCGAGGTAGTGCAGGCATTTATGCCCGACACCGCCACCGAGGCCACGGCTACCGTGACCAAAGACGGTGCTACCCTTACCGTTACATTTGTTAAGGATGCCTCTCAGGGCTTTGTGCTGCAGTACAATGACCGTTATACATGGAATCCCGGTGAGGGCAAGTGGACTTTCACCTCCAGCAACAAAGGTGTTGCCTCTGTTAACAACAGCGGTGAGATTACAATCAATGCCGTAACCGAGAACCTCAGTATTCCCGAGGCCGACAAGGCAGTCACCATTACCGCCACCGCCGGCTCTACTACTAAGAAACTGACCATTACCAAGACCATCCGTGCCGTACTCGGTGTATGGATGCTGACAGGTCAGTCCAATGCTGCTTATAACTACAATGACAAGAATGCAGCTGAAGTACCTGCCGAGGGCACTGCTTTGTACTACGGTCCTGTCAGTGGCGTCTCCGCCTCCGGTTGTACCTCTGATTTTACCGAGATGAACAACAACGGCAGAGCCGCAGTCGGTGGTACTGAGCCCGGTATTGCCAAGGCTCTGTATGAAAAGACCGGTGAAAAGATCCTGATACTGAATGCCGCTATTGCCGGTACCGCTATCGGTCGTTTTCTGCCCGGTGTCAGCACCGATCGTTCATCCGATACATGGGCGCTGATCAATGAGATCTACCAAGAAGCCTATGCGCTCTGGAATAAAGCCTCTTTCCAACAGAACTACGAAGTTACAGTTCGCTCCTATTTCTTCCTGCAGGGTTGTGCGGAGGTTTCTTCTAACTGGACCAAGCACTATGACGGCTTTGCAGTGACCAAGAACGCCAAGGCGTTTGCCACTCTGGGCCAGACCTACGGCGTAGGTACCCATACCTTCCACACTTATATGACTGACATACTTGATTTCGATTATTGTATGAACATTATGGTTGCTTGGAGACCTGTAGGTATTGTTACCTCCACCCGTACCGCTCAGTTCAAGCTGGCAGAGGATCTGGATGATTACTTTAATGTCAGCCGCTTGAGCCAGACTCTCTCTCAGGCAGAGAGTACCCTCCGTTTTGACGAGCTGCACTATACGCAGTCCGGTAAAAACATTGTTGGTCTGAACGCCGGTGCCAATGCCGCCCGTATCTATACAGGAAACACCTGCATTGAGGCTGCCGAGGGCGCAATCGCTTTCTTCAATCAGATTCCTTATGAAAACGGTGACACCGTTTATGTTAAAGCAGGCGATTTCTACAACTATTGCACCCGCCCCACCAATTACGACTCCGATGACAATTTTGTCTATAAGTTTGTCGACGAAGCAGGCGCTGAGGTTACAAACGTTATTGAGTATGACGGTAAGAACGACTTTATCGTCAACAAGAACGCTCCCAAGGGCGCAACTGTTAAGATGGAGATCTACTCCGAGACCGATCTGACCACTCCCCTGAGCACAGTTACCGTACAGGTCGTCGGCGAGACCAGCGACGAGTACAGCACCATTGATACCGAGACCTATTCTTGGGACTTCACCGGTGAAGAGGCTGTGACCACCGCAGGTGACATCGATCTGATTCCCGATGTCGATGTCGGTGTCCGTATGGAGATGTCCCGTGATCTGATGCTGGACAGTGACGGTTATTGGAGCGTTGAGTGGCAGAGCGACAGCGTGACCGGTGCCTCTATGATTCTGTCCTCCGCTTATGAGTATACTCAGGTCGGTACCGGCAGCAGTGCCATCCCCAACTATATTAACATGTATTTCACCACAGATACCGGTTGGAGACTCTATCGTGACTCCGCTTATACCGACTATTTCTGGAGAGATTATACCGGCGGCACCATCAACGTGCCCCATACCTATAGGCTGGAATGCCGCAACAATGTTTACACTTTCTCTATTGACGGCGTTGTATCCGATTCTCGTAAGATCGTAGAGGGCCACGGTTCCTATAGCGCTGACAGCCCCCACGCTTCCAGCTCGACCGCCGGCTTGTTCAGTAATGAATTTAACGTTCATTACATTCGTGGCGGTACCACCAGCACCGCATCTTCTGACTATGACTACTCCGGCAACGTATCCTACGTTAAGATTGAGCTGGGTACTGAAAAGCCTGTCGTTAACAAGGTTAACAATTATCCCTATCTCTCTAACAAGGGTGCAGGTACCCAGAGCAATCCTTATGTTATTACTTCTAAGGTTGCTGCGGGCACCGTGATCACTCCCGCTTCCTTCCAGCTCGCTACTCCCGCAGGCACTGCCACCATCTCTGCTGATAAGTTCGGCGGCGAGGCTCTGAGCAGCATTACCTGTACCGAGGGCACCAAGAGCGTATATGTTATGCTTCTGGGCGCTCTGCCTTATATGAGTACCTTCTATCGCATTGACTTTACTGTTTCCGATGACCCCGACATTATGTACTACGAGGTTATGGTAGACGGTGACAAGTACACCGCAGGCGCATCTGTTGATTACATCATCGATGGCCAAACCAAAACCTTTATCGCAGGCAAGAGCTTGTTTACCACCATCACCGAGGCCGTTCGTCTGGTTGGTGAGGACGGCATTGTGTACATTGATAAGGGCGGATTTGCCGAAGATGTTGAGATCAACCGCAGCATCATCATCAAGGGTGCACAGGCCGGCGTTTCTCCCAATGCTAAGGGTGATAACAGAAATGACGTTTGGACCAATACCCGCAGTGATCTCTCCGCTGAGACCGTACTGACCGGTGCCTGGACCATGACGAGTGACTCTGCTTACTTTGAACTGGATGGCGTTACCCTTACCGAGTATGCTACCTTCACTGATATGAGAACAAATGTCAGTGATGCCAAGATCATCTGGAACAACGTAGTTGTTACCGACCTTAAGACCAACACTGCATTCCGTTTCGGTGAAGCCACTGCTATGCAGGAGGGTGTTGTGACCGGCAGCCTGACCATCAACGATATGCGTGCTTACGGTCTGAAAACCGCTCAGTTGATGAACACGGCTTTGAGTTCTGTCAATTTGAACAACAGTTACTTCGAGGGCACCTCCAAGGTTGACCTCTTCCGTGTACCCGGTATTGCCACCGGCTCCATCAACAACACAGCCGCATACAATGTTACCAACTGTATGTTTGACGGTTCTTCCGCCAACAGTATGTTCCAGTTTGAACTGGTTTCCGCACTCGGCAACACTGCCATCACCAAGTATGAAAACGTTGCTATTTCTATGACGGACAACGTTTTCCTCAATCCTATTTCTGCTTCCGGTTCGCTGGATAACGGTTACATCTATGTACATGCCGATTCCGATAACTTTACGTTTGCGTTTACCGGCAACTACATTTATGAGAATGACGCCTCCAATGCGAGCGCCAATACCGCACTGATCTACGGTGCAGGTGCTGCAAGCGATGCCGCCTATGCTGATTACAGCAAGGCATACAGCGTCAAGAAAAACCGCTTTATCATCAGTGGCAATAACAATATGCCCCGTATCTTCAGTGCTCCTGCAACTGAAATGGGTCATAACAACGTTAACGTCGGTGGTAACTATGCAGAGGTTGCCGGTGTTGTAACCCTTCCCATCACCAACGAAACTGTTAACAGCGTTGTCGGAAATCCCATTTCCTATACTAAGTACTATTATGAAGATGCTGATCTGACCATCAGCACCTGCCCTCATTCCGAAACCAGAGAAGAGATCCAGAATTCCTCTTGTATCACCAACGGTTACAAGAAGACCTACTGTATTGCCTGTGATGAGCTGATCGGTGACGAGGTACTGCCTTTCGGCGATCATATGTTGAGCAACTGGATTGTTGAGACCGAAGCTTCCTGTACTGAGGATGGTCTGGCGTATGTATACTGCACCGTATGTACTCAGAGACAGGACACCAACGTATTGTCCGCCACCGGACATGACGGCGGTAAGTGGAAAGTCATCGAGAATGCCGCTTGTGATCACGTAGGTAAGCGCGCACTGCTGTGTACCGCATGCCAGGCAGAACTCGGCGCTGAGGAAGAGATTCCCACGCTGGATCACGTATTTGAGAGCGTTTCCGTTATCAAAGCTACTTGTTTGGCAGATGGTCTTGAAACATTTGAGTGTATCTCCTGCGGCACCTTCGAAGATAAGGCATTGCCCCAGTTGCTGCACGTTCCCGGTGCCTGGACGGTTACAATTCCTGCCACTTGCCAGGCTGACGGCTATCGTGAGATTCGCTGTACCGAGTGTAATACCTATATGGATGGCGAGAGCTTGGCGGGTGAACACACCTACAGTTGGGTAGAAATCGTTCCTGCAACCGATACTGAATTTGGTTTGGAAGAGTATGTTTGCTCCGTTTGCAGCGCAGTAGGCGATTCCAGATACATCCTTCCGCTTTGCAAGGATGCTACCTACAAGTTTGTAGATATCAAGACAAGTGACTGGTTTGTACGTAACGGCGCTATGGACTTCGTATTTACCACCGGCTTGTTTGCAGGTACCAGTGACGATACATTCTCCCCCAATGCATCTATGACACGTGCAATGTTTGTTACCGTTTTGGGCAGACTGCACGGCGCAGCAGTTAACCACAAGACCGCTACCAAATTTACCGATGTTCCCACCGGCAAGTGGTACTCCGGTTATGTGGCTTGGGCCTATGAGAATGACATTGTTGACGGTATTAGTGATACTGCATTTGCTCCCAATGCTGCTGTTACTCGTGAGCAGATCTGCCTGATCCTTGTCAATTACTGCGATAGCGCTTGCAACGTTGCATTTAATATGCCCAAAACTCAGGCGGCTAAGACCTTTGCCGATGCTGCTAAGATTTCCAATTGGGCCAAGAAAGCAGTAACTGCTTGTCAGCGCGCCGGCATCATTCAGGGTAAAACCGGCAATAAGTTTGATCCTCAGGGTCTGGCTACTCGTGCCGAGGTTGCTACCATCATTATGAATTTTGTTTACGCTCAGTATTAAAAACAGTTTGAGGTCCGCAAGGAATTTCCTTGCGGACCTTTTTTGATTTGGATATAATAATATAGGTAGCTTTTTGCGATTTGGAGAATTGACACTTCTCATAGACTGTGTTAGAATGAGGGCAAGGAGGTTTGCTTATGGGAGTTATTGATTGGACCTATCTGCCGTGGGATAAACAATCTGTGGCAGGATATATTTGTTGGGCTTGTGTTCTGATATGTGCCGCTTTTTTAATCGTGACGCAAATCATACGCCGCACCAATATGGGGTACGACATTCACTGCGCGCCTTTTGTGAGTATGGAGTGTACGATGTTGTCGCTGTGCATTAATACTGCGGTGTTTGCACTGTTCTTCTGGTATGCGGCACTGGCTATCAGTCTGGGATTTGCCGCTGTCTTTTATCTGGCTGCCAGAGGTATGCAGAATAAAATCTATCATGATGAAAAAGATGGAAAATGGGGATTGTTTTCCGACTTGCGCCAGGTAAGAGGCGAGTTGTTTTCCGATCTTACCGTAGAGGAGCAGCTTGAATATAAGAAAAAAATAGATGCCACTTTCAGAAAACTGGATCCCCGTCTGTATTTTCCGCTGGTAATCTTGCTGCCATTTGTTTTGATGGTGATAATGAAAATGTGTGGTTTGCCTTATATTTTCGCACCGCACGCTATATAATCAGGAGGAACTAACTATGAGAAATGCTCACCCCAGATATATGTGTTTTCCGTCTGTCGTTTGTGTCGGCCGACCCACCCATGTGACCATCACACCCAGAGATACCAGTCGAATTTTCCGTGAGGAAAAGAGCTTTGAGATGTGTGTCATCGGTATGCGTGATGATATGGTGGACTATCACGACAAGCTGCCGATGGATGTACCCTGCTATGTCAGTGGGGGTTGCCTGCATTTTGACTACACCTTTGAAAGAGAGCAGGAGTACTCCATTCGCTTCTGTGAAAAGGGCGGAAAGCCCATTAAGATTTCTCTGTATGCCGTACAGGAAGATCTTTATGTCCGCCGTCCGCTCAAGGGCGACTTACATACCCATTCCTATTACTCCGACGGACAGGACGGTGTGGCGATGGTGCCTGCCTGCTATCGTGAGGAAGGATTTGACTTCTATGCACTGACCGATCACAACCGTATGTTTACCTCCACCATTCAGAGCGAACAGTATGAGGGTGTAAAGCTTGGCGTTTGTATGCTGAAGGGCGAGGAAGTGCATACTCCCGGCTCGTCAGTGCATATTGTACATATCGGTGGCAACTTCAGCGTTTGCGAACGCTATGTTAAGGAGCCGGAGGCTTTTGTCGCAGAGGTTGCCGAGATTGAAAAAACACTGACCCATATTCCCGAGCAGTACCGCCTTCGTGTCGCTCAGGCAACGTGGGCGTGCCGTGAGATCAAGAGAGCAGGCGGCATCTCCATTTTTGCTCATCCGTTCTGGACGGCGAATGTTTATAATGTATCGGAAGATTTCTGTAACTACCTCTTTGATGAAAAGATATTTGATGTGTTTGAACTGCACAACGACGGTGCAACGCATCGTGACAATCTGCAGCTGGCGCTGTGGCAGGAGCAGGCGCTCAAGGGTAACGTGTTGCCCGTTGTCGGCAACAGTGATTCGCATAATCACGATTTTGCGACCACCGGCTTTGGCAGAAGCTTTACTATTGCCTTTGCAAGGGACAATACCGAGGAGGCGATCATAGAGGCACTGCGTGACGGTTACAGCGTTGCGGCTGAGGTGCCCAGAAAAAATGACGCTGAAATCCGTGTTTTCGGCAGTCAGTTTCGACTGGTGCAGTTTGCCAGATTTTTGTATGAAAATTACTTTAATGAAACCTGGCGTCTGTGTGTTGGCGAGGGCATCCTGATGCGCCGTTATGCCGAGGGCGAAGAAGTGGGCGAGACCCTCTCCGCACTGGCAGATACCGTGGAAAATCACTATAAGAAATTCTTTGGTTTGGTTCCGGCACCCACTCTGTCTCCCAGAGTGCTGGGTTATCTTGAAAAGGTGCGCATTGCGCAGATCGACTCCGGCATTATCACCAAGGGAAGTCATCTTGATCTGTACGGCGGCAACGAAAGAAGAGAATAAAAAGAAAATCCACATACATTTGTGCGAGTACGCACAAATGTATGTGGATTTTTTGAGTATTAAATCGTATTTTCTTTTCGATAGCGCAAGGGGGAGAGGGTCTCGACCACTTCTTTTCTAAACTGCGTGCGGAGAACAGCAGGGGATGTGTGTAATTCTTTAGCCAGAATGGCGGTGGTGGCATCGATTCACGGATTTTTATTAATGTGTTGCAGCACTTTTTAATAAGCGATGAATAATTGATGATCGGGCGATCGGTGTTGTCGACTTGTAATGCTTCCAATAATAATTGTTCACTACGGATCCGCAGTTCAAAAGCGCTCGGATAGTTAGAGCTGTTCCGATATAACTCTGTCATTTTTTGAATTGTGTCCTGCCGATCGGTCAGAACGATGCAATTGCTGTCAGTGATCGTTATAGCTTCACGATTTCTGTTATAAAGTTCTGCCTGAAAATAGAGTTTAACGAGATGCTGCTTACAATTGAAAGAAAAGCGAATACCGGCGGGAATAAAGAAATTCAGTTGGTGCTGGATACTTCCGTTTACATCCGCGCCCGTTTCACGACAGGTGCTGACACCGAGTATGTAAAGGTAACCGCCGAGAACGGTCAGGCGTGGATCATTCCTTTGAGCGAGTGTGAGTTTATCAGCGAGACCGATGGTTACGATGTATACTTTACCGCCTGCGACGCTGACGGCAACGCAGTAAGTAACACACTTCGCTACAGCATTTGCCCCTTGCCGCCGCAGCAAAATAAACCCACAGAAAAAAGGTGTTTGTCCTATCACAGGACAAACACCTTTTTTATGAACAATGAACAATTAGGGAAGTGGCGTTTTTGCCTTTTTCCTGTTTATTGACAATGCTCAGTTATTTATGTTAAAATATATTTAAAGTATAGGGGTAAATCGTGCAAATGTTTGATTTTTTAAGGAGCTGTTTTATAGTGAAAAGAGTATTATTATTACTGTTGTCCGTTCTGCTGTTGGTGGGATCGGTTCCGCTGTCGTTTTCGGCGTCGGCCGCCACAAGCGGTGGCCTTACCTACACAGTTAAAAAAGGAAAGGCAACCATTATCAGTTGCCCCATCTCCACCTCCGGCACATTGACCATCCCTGCCACCCTCGGCGGCTATCCGGTCACCAAAATCGCTGATGAGGCATTTTATGATTGCCGCAAACTGACCAACATCACCTTCCCCGACACCGTCACAACAATCGGCAACAGAGCATTTTCCGGTTGCAGCGGCCTGACCGACATCACCCTCCCCGACACCGTCAAAACAATCGGTGATGAGGCATTTAATAATTGCATCAAACTGACCAATATCACCCTCCCCGACACCGTCACAACAATCGGCAATAGAGCGTTTGGCAGTTGCAGCAGACTGACCGACATCACCATTCCGGGCTCCGTCACCTCTATCGGTGACTCTGTATTTGCCGGCTGCAACAGCCTGAAAAGCATCACCCTCCCCGACTCTGTCACCTCTATCGGTAACTCTGCATTTTACGGTTGCAACAGTCTGCTCAGTGTCACCATCTTGGGCTCTGTCACCACCATCGGCGAGAGCGCATTTTATAATTGCACCCGCCTGAAAAGCATCAGCATCTCGGGCTCCGTCACCTCTATCGGTGACTCTGCATTTGCCGGCTGCAACAGCCTGAAAAGCATCGACATCTCGGGCTCCGTCACCTCTATCGGTAAGTATGCATTTTCCTTCTGCAGCAGCCTGACCGATATCACCATCCCCGAGGGTGTCACCACCATCGGCGACAATGCATTTCGCGCTTGCTACAGCCTGGCCGGCATCACCATCTTGGGCTCGGTCAACAAAATCGGTGAGGATGCATTTTTTTATACCGCATATTATGACAATACAAATAACTGGGAAAATGGTGTTTTGTATATCGGTAACCACTTGATTGAGGCTGAAACCTCCATCAGTGGGGCATATACTGTCAAATCCGGAACGATCACCATTGCAGAGAATGCATTTTACGAATGCAGCAGCCTGACCGCCATCTCTATTCCGAGTTCTGTTACCTCCATCGGCAAGTGTACATTTTACGATTGCAGCGACCTGACAAGTGTCAGCATTCCTGACTCGGTTACCGAAATCGGATATAAGGCATTTGGCGATTGCAGTAGCCTGACAAGCATCTCCATCCCGAACTCCGTCACCTCTATCGGCGAGCGTGCATTTTCCGGTTGCAGCAAGTTGAAAAGCATCTCCATCCCGAGCTCTGTCACCTCTATCGGCAGCGCTGCATTTTCCGGTTGCAGCAAGCTGACAAGCATCTCCATCCCAAGCTCTGTCACCTCTATCGCTAACTCTGTATTTTTCGATTGCAGCAGACTGACCGACATCACGATTCCCGACTCTGTCACCTCTATCGGTGACTATGCATTTTTTTATTGCAGCAGACTGACCGACATCGCCATTCCCGACTCTGTCGCTTCCATCGGTGAGTGGGCGTTTGATGGATGCTATAATTTAGAAGATGTCTGGTATACCGGAAGTCGGGCAGACAAAGCCGCTATCCATATCGCCGAGTACAATACAAACTTGATAGGTGCCACCTGGCACTACAACTGTGATCTCGTGGCTGATCACGTCTACGTGGGCGCCTGCGATGCCGACTGTAACATTTGCGGTACTACAAGAGTTGCCGCAGCGCACGTCTACGCCGGTGTCTGCGATACCGATTGCAACGTTTGCAGTGCCACAAGAGTCGCTGCAGCGCACGTCTACACCGTTGTCTGCGATGCTGACTGCAATACCTGCGGTGCAATACGCACCGTCACCCACTCCTTTGGCGAATATGTTTATAACAACGATGCCACCGAGAAAAAGGATGGCACCAAGACTCGCATCTGTTCCGTCTGCCAAACCAAAGAAACCGTTACCGCCGAGGGCACCAAGCTGCAAAAGACGCTGCTGGACTCCTCGGAGCTGTTTACCGATGTCAGTCCCAAGGCATGGTACAAGTCCTACATTGACTATGCCGTGACCTATGGTCTGCTGAGCGGCACGGGCGGTGGTACGATGGCGCCCGAAAAGGTGATGACCCGTGCCGAATTTGTGCAGGTACTGGCCAACCTGTCGGGTATCGACACCTCCAACCGCAAGGTGAATGCCGGTTTTGCCGATGTTGCTTCGGGCAAATGGTATGCCCCCGCCATCAAGTGGGCCAGCGAAAACAGTATTGTGACCGGCACGGGCGACGGCAACTTCTCGCCCGGTGCCACCGTCACCCGTGAGCAGATGTGCACCATGCTCATCCGCTATATCGAAAACTACTGCGGCATTACCCTTAAGCAAAAAACGACCAAAAAGATCTTTGCCGACGATGCAAATATATCTTCTTGGGCTAAAAAAGCGGTATATAAATGTCAGATGAGCGAGCTGGTCAGCGGCGTATCCGCCACCGAGTTTGCGCCCCAAAACGTCGCCAACCGTGCCGCCGTTGCCACCATTATGACACGCTTCCACAAGCAGTGTATCCGTTGACGATCCCTCTGTTGCCATGATCAAGTACGGCGACTCCGCCGCAAACGCAAAATAAAAGCAAAATAAACCCACAGAAAAAAGGTGTTTGTCCTGTTACAGGACAAACACCTTTTTTAATGAACAACGAAGATTGAACAATGAACAATTTCGGTAGCCTTTTGCCTGAGCCAAAAGCCAAATTTAACTTTTGGGGTCTGACCCCTAAGATTAAAAAATTTAATTTTTGGGGTCAGACCCCAAAAGTGAAGTGATGTTTTTGCGCGGTGGCGAAAAGTACGGGCGGATATTATCCGCCCGATAGTGAACATTGAACAACGAACAATCGGTGTCTTTTCCAAAGAACGTCAAGCGGTTGATGAAAAGGGCTTGCATTTTTGGAAAAACCGTGGTACAATGTTGCCACAAGCGTTGACGGAGACAGTAATGCTCGAACAAAAGTCTAAGCGAGTCGGGGACGGTGTAAGCCCGATGCGAGTCGTTTGAGTGTGAATATCCCTCCCGAGCCGACGGGCTGAAATGTGAGTAAGCCTCTCCGGTATCCCACCGTTATAAGGGAGACATATGGTGGTATGTAATAGGTGGTAAGGTTCGCTCGTCCTGTTATGGACGGGCGTTTAATTTTGTAAGGAGGAGAAATATGTATAAGGAAATTTCCCCCAATGTGAATTTTGTTGAAGAAGAAGGTAAGATCGAGCAGTTCTGGAAGGATAACGAGATCTTTGAGAAGAGTATCGAAACCAGAGCCAAGGGTGAACCCTATGTTTTTTATGATGGTCCTCCCACTGCTAACGGCAAGCCCCATATCGGTCACGTGCTGACCCGCGTTATCAAGGATATGATTCCCAGATACCGCACCATGAAGGGCTGTATGGTCCCCCGTAAGGCGGGCTGGGATACGCACGGTCTGCCCGTTGAGCTGGAAGTGGAAAAGATGCTGGGTCTGGATGGCAAAGAACAGATCGAGCAGTACGGACTGGAACCATTTATCGGCTTTTGTAAGGAAAGCGTGTGGAAGTATAAGGGAATGTGGGAGGATTTCTCCTACAAGGTCGGCTTCTGGGCAGATATGGACGATCCTTATGTCACCTATCACAACAACTTTATTGAGTCGGAGTGGTGGGCTCTCAAGCAGATTTATGAAAAGGGTCTGCTCTATAAAGGCTTTAAGATCGTGCCCTATTGCCCCCGTTGCGGCACCCCGCTGTCCTCTCACGAGGTAGCGCAGGGCTATAAGACCGTTAAGGAGCGTTCGGCGATCGTTCGATTTAAGGTGATCGGCGAGGATGCTTATTTCCTGGCCTGGACTACCACCCCCTGGACACTGCCCTCCAACGTGGCTCTCTGTGTCAACCCCAACGATACCTATTGCAAGGTAGTTTCCGAGGAAAAAACTTATTATATGGCCGAGGCGCTGCTTGACAAAGTACTGGGCGAGAACAACTATGAGGTTCTGGATCGCTTTGAAGGTAAGGCTCTGGAGCATAAGCCCTATGAGCCGCTCTTTGATTTTGTAAAGCCTGTTTGCGAGAAGCAGAATAAAAAAGCGCACTTTATCACCTGTGATACCTATGTCACGATGAGTGACGGTACCGGTATCGTTCATATTGCACCTGCCTTTGGTGAGGATGACAGCCGTGTGGGCAGAGAGTATGATCTGCCGTTTGTACAGTTTGTCAACGGTAAGGGTGAGATGACCGAAGAAACTCCTTATGCAGGCACCTTTGTTAAGGATGCAGACATCATGGTACTCACTGACTTGGAAAAAGCGGGTCTTCTGTTTGCCGCACCCAAGTTTGAGCATGAGTATCCTCATTGCTGGAGATGCGATACACCTCTGATCTACTACGCCAGAGAGAGCTGGTTTATCAAAATGACGGCGGTCAGAGATAATCTGATCCGCAATAACAACACGATTAACTGGATTCCCGAGAGCATCGGCAAGGGCCGTTTCGGTGACTGGTTGCAGAATGTTCAGGATTGGGGCATCAGCCGTAACCGTTATTGGGGTACGCCGCTCAATATCTGGACCTGCTCTTGCGGACATATGCATTCCATCGGCTCTATTGCCGAGCTTAAGAAAATGTCCGAAAACTGTCCCGAGGACATCGAGCTGCATCGTCCCTTTGTGGATGAGGTCACCATCAAGTGCTCCGAGTGCGGCGGTACAATGACCCGTGTGCCTGAGGTAATTGACTGTTGGTTTGACTCCGGTGCGATGCCCTTTGCACAGCATCACTATCCCTTTGAGAACAAGGAGCTCTTTGAGGCACAGTTCCCCGCCGACTTTATTTCCGAGGCGGTGGATCAGACCCGTGGTTGGTTCTATTCACTGCTGGCCATCTCCACTCTGATCTTTGACAAGGCTCCCTTTAAAAATGTTATCGTTCTGGGTCACGTTCAGGACGAAAACGGACAGAAGATGTCCAAGTCCAAGGGCAATGCCGTAGATCCTATGGAGGCTCTGCAAACCTACGGCGCCGACGCCATTCGTTGGTACTTCTATACCAACTCTGCGCCCTGGCTGCCCAACCGTTTCCACGGTAAAGCGGTGGTCGAGGGTCAGCGCAAGTTTATGAGCACCCTGTGGAACACATATGCTTTCTATGTTCTGTATGCCAACATCGATAAGTTCGATCCTACCAAGCATGAGCTGGATTATAACAGCTTGACCATTATGGATAAGTGGCTGCTGTCCCGTTTGCACACCACCATCGATGCGGTGGATGACAATCTGGCAAACTATCGCATTCCCGAGGCTTGTAAGGCATTGCAGCAGTTTGTGGACGAGATGAGTAACTGGTATGTTCGCCGCGGCCGCGAGAGCTATTGGAGCGTGGGGCTGGAGCAGGATAAGATCAATGCTTATATGACGTTGTATACTGCACTGGTGACTACGGCCAAGGTGGCCGCTCCCATGATTCCCTTTATGGCGGAGAATATTTATCAGAATCTGGTGCGCTCTGTAGATGCCGATGCACCGCTCAGCGTACATCTGTGCGATTTTCCCGAGGCAAAGTGCGAGTGGATCGACAAGACCTTGGAGGATTCCATGGATCAGGTGCTGGAGATCGTCGTACTGGGCCGCGCCGCCCGTAATGCCGCCTCCCGCAAAAACCGCCAGCCCTTGGCACAGATGTTTGTACAGACAGCCGCCACACTGAACGGCGAGTACGTGGATATCATCAAGGATGAGCTCAATGTCAAAGAAGTGGTGTTCACCGATCAGATGGACGGCTTTATGAGCTATACGCTCAAGCCCAATTTCAAAACCTTGAAGGCTAAGTATCCTGCACAGATCGGCGCCATCCGTGCCCTGCTTACGGGTCTGGACGGCAACGCTGCCAAAAAGCAACTGGATACCGTAGGCAATCTGTCCTTTAATCTAGAGGGTGTTGACGTCAAGCTGGAGGCAGAGGATCTGCTCATTGAGGCGGCTCCCCGTGACGGCTTTTATTCTCTGTCCGATCACGGCGTAACCGTGGCACTGGACACCGTGCTGACAGAACAGCTTATCAATGAGGGCAATCTGCGCGAACTGGTCTCCAAGATCCAGACAATGCGTAAGGAAGCGGGCTTTAACGTTATGGATCACATTTCCGTGACTCTGACGGGCGAGAGTAGCTTGTGTGCTTTGGTAGAAGCCGAGGGTGAGAGCATCTGCACCGACATTCTGGCCGACCGCATTACGGTCACAGAGCCGACAGGCTTTGTTAAGGAATGGGATATCAACGGTAAAATGATGACCATCGGCGTGGAAAAAATCTAAATATACCGGTCCCGATTTTGAAAGCAACTCAAAAATCAAGTGTTTTTGGGGAACTGTCAAAATCGGGATCTCTTTTTTTGCTTGGTTTCTGCAAAAATATCAACAAATACGATCTGCATTGAGTAACTTTTGGACGATTTGCCCAAAAAAGATTTATGTTTTCCTTGACAGCGATAATAAAAAGTGCTAAAATTTAGATGTATCGGTATATTTTGTTACCTTTACAAACACAACCCCTTTTTGGAGTAAAGCTCCGATCACTATATTTAGGAGGAAATTGTATGTTGCGAATCACGAGAAAACCGCTTGCTTGGATTTGTGCAATCGTTTTGTGCTTTTCCCTGCTCAGCGGTATCGTGCTGCCTCAGGTCGCCGAGACAGCCTTGGCTGTAGCGGACCCCTATGCTGCGGCACCTACGAGCGCAAACCATGTGCTTGATCTGGAAAATGATGTCAAGTGGCTGGGTCGTACCCACGTGTTAAGCAATCGTCACTATTTTACATGGAGCAATTCCGGCTTTGAATTTAATTTCAACGGTACGGCAGCCTATGCCACCATGCATTTTACCAACAACTACAGCTCCAGCGTTGAAAAGCACGATACCGCCTATCTGTGGGTGTACGTTGACGGTGAAAAGACAAATGTTATTGAGTTGAAAGAGGCCACGCAAGAGGTTACTCTGGCCAAAAATTTGACCAAAGGCGATCACACTATCAAGGTTGTCAAGCGTGTCAACGGTCGTTCCAATCAGGCGGCGGTCAGCGCCATCTGGCTCAATGAGGGCGGCTATGTTACTCTGCCCAACGTCGAGAGCGGCCGCAAGATGCAGTTTATCGGTGACTCCATCACCGTAGGCTATGCCTCCATCAACGATGTTGTTAAGGAGTCTGAGTGGTCGGTCCACAGTGAGGACTCCACCGTTGCCTATGCGGCGCTGACGGCAGAGTATTTCTCCGCCGACAACCATACCATTGCCATTTCCGGCCGTGGCGTGCTTTACAATACCGGCGGCAAGAAAGATACGGCCAATCACGCTCCCTTGATGTACAACTATAACGACTGGACCCTTAAACGGCAGTGGGATCATTCTCAGTATCAGCCCGATGTCGTTGTTATCAATTTGGGTACCAATGACGACAGTTCTTGTAAAACCGAAGCAGATAAAGAGGACTTTAAAGCAGCGGTCAAGTCCTTTATTCAGCAGGTGAGAGGCGTTAACCTCAACGCTCACATCATTTGGGCGTTCGGCGCTATGGGTGATACAAACGGTCTGAGAAGTTATATTGAAGCTGCCATTGCCGAGCTGAATGCCGCAGGCGATAAGAAGATCTATTATATTCACCTGCCCGAGGGCGAGAAAAGTCTGGGTCATCCCGTTGCATCGGCACACGCTGATCTGGCAGATATTCTGATCGAAAAAGTGACCGAGGTCACCGGTTGGACCAAGCATACCACCCATAATTACACAAGAGAAAATTACAGCACTTCCGATGGTAAGACTCCGGGTCTTGACAAATACACCTGTGCCGATTGCGGTGATGTGTACACTGCTGTAGCGGACCCCTATGCTGAGTCAAACGAGCAAACCAATGTATTGACCGTGTCTGACGGTCAGGTCACCTTATCCGACGGAAGCAAACTGACCGTTCCCGCGGAATATCAGGATGCTACTATCCGTGAACCCAAGGATGACAGACTTCGCTTTTTTGACGTCGATTGGACTGCGTCCAATCTCGGCATCACCGATGCAGTGGGAACTAAGTTCCTGATGCAGTACGGCGACGGCGAGACTTGGGGTAACGGCGACGTTTACGTTATGAGCTGGCGTGTAAACGCCTACGGCGCCAAGCAGTACGCTGACACCACCGATTTAGGTGGTAATGTGGTGACCGACGCCGGCACTGATACGGGTTGGGCCGATATGATGGAGGACATCCGTCACTCTACTCCTATAGTAGGTGAGGATAACAACTGGTATGTCCTGCTGTTCCCCGGCGAGATGACTCATGCTACCAGCCATAGTTTTGCTGAAACCGAGTATGATTATCCCAGAAAGGAAGGCTCCAACACCACACGCGAGTGTATACAGGCTGATTACACCAACGTAAACTTCTTTGGTCCTCAGGCAGGTGTAAGCCCCTCTGCCGGTGTCGTAGGTGATACCACCCTGATGAACGACAGAAGTGCCGATCCCGA
>JAFZEA010000014.1 GCA_017560905.1 Clostridia bacterium | reverse complement strand
CTATGTCGTTTCTGTTTCCTTCGTTGCATAAAATAACCCCCTTAGTGTAGTCTTGAAAACTTTTTGTTTTTTCAAGTGTCTACCCTAAGGGGATTATATCACTTATGAAGTGTGCCTCAGTTATATTTACCCTCAGACGACTGATATTGTTCTCTCTTTTAAGAGAAAGAAAAATACCATATTTCAAGCGAAATATGGTATTTTTTCTTTTTTTGTGAGAACTATTTTATTGTTGGTTGAATAGTCTATATTCTGATTTTTTTCCACCAGGGCAATTTGCCTTTTTGAAGATGCGTCTTGCGGTAGAGTTCATCGTAATAAAGACGTACTTGCCAATACTGTGACTCAATGATCTCTGTGTCGGCAAACTCACACTTCTGCAGTATGGGAATCAGCGCAGCAAAGGAATTCTCAGTTCCCATTGCCTTGTCAACACGCTCAGCGTAATCAGCGACAGATTCGTCGGCGTAACGCTCCAGTTTTTTAAGGCTCAGCCAACGCAGTATCAACAGATACATTCTGTGACCCTTAAGGTTGAAGCCCGCCTCATTGCCGTTTTCATCCGGCTCGTCAACTGATTTGTACTGCTCTGTGGCGTGACTGTTGGCCTTGACCAACAGAACGATCCAACCGGCAAGCACCAATACCACCACAACGGCGAGAATGATCAACGTCAATACCCTCAAGCCATTGCCACCGAAAAGACCGTAATCGACAACCACTGTCGGCATAACTTCATTATCGTCAGGTTGCTCTTCAAAGTCGACCTTTTCAATGGCCTGCTCAATGGCGGCTGCGCCTTTTTCATCACTTTCACCACTGCCGTCTTCAAGCTCCAGTGCATAATAACGGCTGGTGTACTCCAGTCCGGTCTCTTCGGCATCGGGCGTGGGGTCAAAATTCATCCAACCCAGACCGTCAAAGTAGACCTCTACCCAAGCGTGACAGCTTTCGTCCATTACGGTACGCTTGTACTGCCCTTTACCATTGGCTTCTTTATCGGTTGTTTTAACATAGTAGCCGTTGACAAATCGGGCAGGAAAGCCCAAAGAACGCACCATCAGTGTCATAGCGGTAGCATAGTAGGTGCAGTAACCCTCATTGTTTACGATCAAGCTGTGCTCCAGCTGACGCATAGGCGTAGATTCGAGTAGGATCTCAGGTCTCAGAGTATACTCGAATTTCCCACTGTCGCGGAAATACTTTTCAATCGACAACACTTTGGCCAGCTGTGTTTCGTATTTATCGGACAGCTCATGCGCCAAATCCTTAAATACATCGGACATACCGGAGGTGCCGGTAAAGTGCTTAGTCGCATAGTTTTTATAAGAACGTTCTTGACTCAAAAACGTCTGGAAGTTTTCTGATTCGACGTCCGAGGTATCCACGGTAAGCAAAGTCGCATATTTTCCTGCCAGACCGTGCAGTGCCGCCACGTAACCCTTGCTGGTGATGACAGGCACAAAGGAATCCACGGTATAGGTATTGCCTGCGGGACGTTTGCCGTCGAAGTTGACAATTTCGCCCGCAATAAAGTTCTCATCGCTCAACTCTTTGTCCCAGCCCGACGCGCCGAACTCCGGCAAGTGCGCCACCAAACTCTTGGAAAAGCGCGCTCTGAGCGAAATCGTATCGGTAACAAAGCCGTAACTGCTCTGTCCTTCCTCCAGATCCAGACGATCAGGCTCAAATAAGCCCTGCAACTGGTAGGCAAAAGTATAGGGGTCTGTTCCCTCTTTTACCACACGCTTATAATCCTTATCCGTCGATTCGTCCAATATGCGCCATCCGTCGTCCGTCCACAGGTCGGTCACCCAAGCTCTGAGATAAACGGTTTCGTTTTCTTCAGTTGTCAAATAGTAAACGGGGACCTTATGGATCTTAGGGATTTTAAGTATATCAACGGTATCGCCGTCAATCATATTACCGATGGCGTTGTCAGGCGTTTCCAAACGGGAATAGAATATCTGGTTATATACATACTGATAGCCCTCGTCCAGATACTCACGCACCTGATCCAACTCGATCAGCGGTGTGCGGACGGTGACCAGCGCCACCAACAAAAGCAGTATCAACGATACGGCGGCAGAACAAATACCGTACAAACCGCTCTTGATGGTATAAGCAAAGCGCGTTTGGGCGTCTTGCTTTTTAAAGAAAGCTTTGAACTTTTCTTTAAGCGTGCCTGTATTCAGGTGACGGGACGGCAAGGTCTGCATATACAAACCAAATGCCACAGCCAGCAGCATAGAAAAAGCCGTGGCAGAGGGCACCAATCCGATAATGAAACCGGGGGCCAAAACCGCCAGTGAAACCACAATGGTGGGCCAGATTCTCGGCTTTTTCCAAGCAAGAGCCACATACCAGAGAGCATAGAAAAATGCAAGCACAATGATCACATGACGAAAATAAGTCAGTACCAACATTTCGTCATCCAGAATCTTTGCTATATCCTCTTCGCTGGTAAGCATATTGCTGGTATAGTCCCAGCCTGCCATCTTCATAATGACAAACGCCAGATCATAGCAAAAACGCACCGCCGCTTCCAGCGTCTTAACAAATGACGTCAGCGGGGATAAAAAGACCAGTGCGCCCAAAGCGCCGACACCTACGGAAACAAGCGTTGTTATTTTATTAAAGCATACACCTGCAAACAACAGTGTGAAAAGCAGGCACCAGAATCCGATCTCAACGACCGATACCGTCATTGCCAAGCTTGTGGATACACACAGTACGGTGGAAAGCACGGCAAAGAACAAAAGCAGCAACTGCATCAGACAGCTGAGTACCGAAGTCTTGCTCACGTGCGAATATACACTGTATTCGGGTGTTTTGCGAACTCGTTTTAATTTCATGATACCACCTTGCCCTTTTCTACATCCTCAAGACTCAAAAGTTCCAAAGAGATATCCTTGCTCCGCAGTACGTCTTCCTGTGCGGCGCAAACATTTTCAAACACAAGCAGACGAATGGGACAGTTCAGAGAAGTCTGCAACAGCTCCACACGGCTAAGCTTTTGCTCGGTCAGTCGGCCGGTAACGATGCAGAGCGCCTGCACGTTGCTGATCTCCGCCATAGCGGTGTCCAGTGCCTTCTCGGGTTGCATCGGGCAAAGGCAGGACTGCTCATAGGCAATGCTAAGTCGCTGCGGCGAATCAACAGTACACTGCTTCAGTCCGCCGCTCTCCCACATCAAGCAGACCGCACCCACACGGTTAAGCAGATCCATACAAAGAGAAAGGCCTGCTTCCATAATAACGTCGCCCATACGGCGAGCGGAAAAGGTCTGATATTCCTTGTCCGTCATATCGAGCAGAACGTAGATCTGCTTCTGTCGGTTGACGGAATAGGTTTTGACCATCAGTGTGTCCTTAACAGCGGAAAGATTCCAGTGAACGTAACGCAAAGAGTCATTGTCATCAAAATCACGCACACCGAACAATTCACCGCCATATGTGGCTGATGCCAGCATATCGGCGCTGGTGCCGTCTTCGAGATAAATGTCCTGATTCACACGAAGCTCGGAGGGCAAAAATCGAGGTGTGACGTGAAGCTTAAAGATTTCGTCGATCTTGAGCGGCAAGGAAAACAGCCGCAGAAAATCACTCACCTCTACCGAACGGATACCCACATCATAGGTACCGCGGTAGCTGTATTTTATCGGTATCTCAATAACCGTTTTGGAGAAGGGGCTGAATGCTACGGGCAGTTTGCGAATGACACTCTCCTTCCCTTCGAGATCGGGCAAAATACATTTGATTTTGATCAGCGGAGACAAAAAGGGAGCACCGCACTTGACCTCTACCAACAAATTGGTCTGAGAATAGCGGTAAACCTGCCCACGTGCCAGGCGACAACGAATGCCGACGGTGGTGCGGCACAAGAGCAGCAGCACAAAGGACAATACGGGCAACAGTAGGACACAAATCAGCGTAAAGAGTGATATCGAGTCATACAGTGCCTGCGAAAATATGAACGCCGCAACAATAATAGCGGCATATATCAAACGACTTTTGAGCATAGGTTATTTACGGGTAGCAGGGGTCTTAACGCCCTTCAAAACGGCGGCTACCACCTCATCCAACCGTCTCTGCTCAATCTTAGCCTCGGCGGTCAACACCAGACGATGGCTGACAACAGGCTCAAACATACGCTGAACATCCTCGGGAATAACATAATCTCTGCCGCGGATAAAGGCATATGCCGCACTGGTCTGCATCAGAGCAAGAGAAGCACGGGGAGAAGCGGCCAGCTGCAATTCCTTACACTGTCTGGTCTTGTCGATCAGCGCAACGATATAATTGATCAGTTCTTCATCAATATGAATGGTACGGATGGCCTGCTGCATATGCAGTACATCCTCCTGTACCGCAACGGCCTCAACCTCAGAAAGCGGATCGCCCTCTTTACGGACAGAGATGATCTTAGCTTCTTCGGCCAAGGTAGGATAGCCCATAGAGATCTTCATCAGAAATCTGTCGAGCTGTGCCTCGGGCAAGGGATATGTACCGACGTAACCCGTGGGATTCTGGGTGGCAATAACCATAAAGGGATCGGGCAAGGGACGGGAGGTACCATCGACGGTAACAACTCTCTCCTCCATAACCTCAAGCAGTGCAGACTGGGTCTTGGGAGAGGTACGGTTGATCTCATCAGCGATCAGCATATTGGTCATAACAACACCGGACTTGAAGACAAACTCACCGGTCTTCTTGTCGATCATCATAAAACCAGTGATATCACTGGCCATAACGTCGGGCGTAAACTGCTGACGTTTACAATCCAGGCCGCAAGCCTTGGCCAGAGCCTTAGCAATGGTGGTCTTACCCACGCCGGGAACGTCCTCGATCAACACATGACCACGGCTGAGCAGTGCCACGAGCAACAGTTCAATGGCTTCCTCTTTACCGGCAATAACTTTTTTAACTTCGCTCATAATATTTGAGCAGATACTTTGCGCTTTGATAAGTCCCTGATTATCCATTTTAATTCTCCTTTTAAAAATACATATAAAGCCATTATACAAAATAATAGGCAAATGTGCAATACTTTTTTTATGAACAAACTATAAAAAAGACCACCCGATGTGGCACCCTCCGTAAGGAAGGTGCCACAGTTATATTCGCCTTACGGCGAGTGATATTGCTTCGCAGTGATATTATTCTACGCATAGTGATATTGTCCTTCGGACAGTTACAGGGCGAATATAATATCACTGAAACCGCAAGGTTTCAATATCACTTTTGCTGACAAGCAAAAATATCAATGTGAGATCTGTCTCACAATATCACTACTTGACACTTGCATTTATCTTCTTTGAGATAGGTATTCTTCAAAGTATATAACCCACTATGACACTTTCATCAACCGAAAGTGTCTTTTCTTTTATAAAAAACAATGGAAGACAACTTCTTTACGAAGTGTCTTCCATTGTGGTCTTTTTTAAAACTTACTTTATAGCTTTCTTAGCGGTCTCAACCAAGGTGGCAAATGCTTCCATATCGGAAACAGCGATCTCGGCGAGCATCTTACGGTTGAGGGTAACACCGGCAACCTTCAGGCCGTGCATGAACTGAGAATAGTTGATGTCGTTCATCTTGCAAGCGGCGCTGATACGGGTAATCCACAGGCTTCTGAAATCTCTCTTCTTCTGCTTGCGGCCGATATATGCATTGGTAAGAGAACGCATAACTGCCTGATTGGCAGTTCTGAACTGCTTGCTCTTTGCGCCAAAATAGCCCTTAGCGAGCTTTAAAATCTTCTTTCTTCTTTTGCGGGTGGTCAAAGCACCTTTAACTCTAGCCATTTATCTCGTCCTCCGTAATCTTTATTTGTAAGGAATCAGCTTTTTGATAGCTGCTGTGTTGGTCTTATCGCAGAATGCCTCTTTTCTCAGGGCTCTCTTACGCTTGGTGGTCTTCTTGTTCAAGATATGAGAACGGAATGCGTGACCTCTTTTGATCTTTCCGCCTTTGGTAATCTTAAATCTCTTTTTTGCTCCGGAATGTGTTTTCAGTTTTCCCACGACTAATTTCCTCCTTTATTTCTTGTCTTTCAGTGCCGGATTGGGCGCCAAAATCATAATTAAGTTGCGGCCTTCCAACTTCGCAGGTTTTTCGATGACCGCATATTCTTCTGTCAGTTCGAAGAAACGCTTAGCAATCGCATCGCCGAGCTCGGTGTGAGCCATCTCACGACCCTTGTATTTAACAACAACCTTGACCTTATCGCCCGCCTTGAGAAAGCGAATGGCGTGACCGGCCTTGGTATTGATGTCGTGTGTATCGATCTTGAGTGTCAGCTGAATTTCCTTAACGGTTACGATATTCTGATTCTTACGGGCTTCCTTTTCTTTCTTAGTCTGCTCATAACAATACTTGCCGAAATCCATGATCTTGCACACGGGTGGCTGTGCCTTGGGTGCGATCTTTACCAGATCAAGACTCTGTGCATCCGCAATGCTCTGCGCCTTGGCAGCGTCCATAATACCCAACTGGCTGCCGTCGGAATCGATGACACGGACTTCCTTATCTCTGATCTGACCGTTGATGCTTAAATCTTTAGCGTTAATACTTCAACACCTCCTGAAAAAATAAAACAAGACGGACATAGATAGTCCGTCTTGATACAGTAAAAAAATTACGGTATTAACCATCGGTCGCCGCTGCGCCGAGGTGAGAACAGACAATCTATCCTACTTTGTTTTCTATAGCAGTATATCACAAGGAAATCTCCTTGTCAATACTTTTTTTAAACTTTGCGTATAATGCCCATAGGCGTTTGCTGACGTGACTGTCCCAGCGGATTATCCCTCAGCACACGAAGCAGAAATTCTCTGTCCATATTCTCGTGGGATACACCCAATATCGCACCGCCCAGATCGTTGAGGTCAACGATACAAACCTTGCAACCGATAGCTTGGGCCGTTTCTCCGGCCACGCCATCGGGATCGGCCGGCCCCAACACGACACACTCATTGTAAGGCGGAAGCGTACAATCACAGGGACCGTCAATAGAGCGCGCCTTGGGACCCGCAATATTGTAAAACACGCCACGTTTGCCAAACAGTTTACACACGGCAGAACACATCGCCGCCCACAAAATGCGCATCCGTCCACACTCTCTGAGTGCCATCTCCATAGTTTCGGGAATGGAAAGTCCGATGCCGTAGGGAGATTTGTAAACAAATTTACAAAGTATTCTTGCCAAACGGCTCGGATGGATGTCCTTCATAAAGATTGCCCGCTTTTGCGTACAGGCAACGCATTTTTCAGAAACAAACAGAACATCTCCACTTTGAATAATATCTCCCGCAAATTCCTTTGCAACGGCAGGTACGGTATCCCCCTCTCCTACCACCTTGGTCTTTACGGGGATACGGATATACGTCACGCCGTCTATTTCAATCTCCAGATTTTTTCCTTCATTTGCCTGCATTACTCTACCTCTTATTTAAAGAACAGCGGAAGTTCTTCCAGATATGTGATATCCTCTCTGTTGACAGCATCGCCCTCTGCCAGAATAGCAAGCTTTCCCACAATGTTTCCGCCTGCTTTTTCTACCAAGGTTTCCAGCGCACGCAGTGACTCGCCTGTGGAAATAACGTCATCTACGATAACCACTCTCTTGCCTTTCATATATTCGGCATCCTTGCCGTCAATGCAGAGAAACTGCTTGTGATCGGTGGTGATGGAATTGACCTCTACCGTAAAGACATCGGTCATATACAGTTTGGGTGCTTTACGTGCCAATACATAACGGTTGACACCGCTTTGTCTGGCCATTTCGTGAATCAGCGGAATGCCCTTGCTTTCTGCCGTAATCATCACGTCGTGCTCAGGCAACTTTTCAACCAGAGCAGCGGCGCATTTTGTCGTCAGTTCCACATCGCCGAAAATAACAAATCCTGCGATATCAAGATGCTCATTGACCTCGCAAATGGGCAGATCTCTCTCCACATCTGCGACTTTGATACGATAATATTTTCTCTCGTCCATAGTTTTCGCTCCTCAGCACATTTCCATGCGCAGCTGCTCGCCGCCCAGAATGTGAAAATGAAGATGTCCCACACTTTGTCCCGCATGGGCACCGCAGTTGGTAACCACACGGAAACCACCGCCAAGTTCCAATTTTTTGGCGATTTCGGGAATGACACTGAAGATATGACCGACCAAAGCACTATTTTCCTTGCTGACCTCTGCCGCAGAAGCGATATGCTCCTTGGGGATAATCAGAACGTGTACCTTGGCTGCAGGATTCAAATCATAAAACGCCAGACACTTGTCATCTTCGTATACTTTGTTGGAGGGGATTTCTCCCGCCGCAATTTTACAAAAAATGCAATCCATCTTACAGCATCTCCTTAATAATATCTTTTGCGCCGGTCACAGCGGCATCGATCTTAGTGATATCACCAACACCCGCCATAGCGGCATCCGGCTTACCGCCGCCCTTACCGCCTGTCAGCGCAGCAACGGCAGAAACAATCTTTCCTGCGTGGAGACCGGCAGCTACCGCATCTTTACCGCAAACGGTGCAGATGGTGGCCTTATCCCCGTTTTTACCCACGAGAACGGCAACCAGATCAGATGCCTTATCACGAAGGGTCTCAGCCATACGGCGAAGATCGCCCTTGATCTCGATCTTGGCGGCAATGACCTTGACAGCGCCCATCTGCTCAGCAGAAGCGAGCAAGTCGTTTACACTTCCCTCGGCCAGTTTGCTTTCAAGCGACGCAATCTTTTTATCCTTTTCCTTGCCTTCGGCAAGCAGTGCCTTACATCTGGCGGCAAGCTCCGCGGGCTGATTGACCTTAAGCACAGCGGCAGCCTCGCCCAGCATATTCTCATATGCCGCAAGTCTTGCCAGTACTGCCTCACCCGTCAGCGCTTCGATACGACGTACACCGCTGGCAACGCCTGCCTCGCTGACGATCTTGAACAGACCGATCTTAGCAGCATTGTCAATATGAGTACCGCCGCAAAGCTCTACCGAAGTGTCCTCAACGTTGACAACTCGAACGGTAGCGCCATACTTTTCGCCAAACAGCGCCATAGCTCCCAGCTTTTTAGCCTCGTCAATGGGCATTTCACGGACATCTACATCCTTGCCCGACAGAATGGCAGTATTGACCAGGGTCTCAACCTTTGCGAGCTCATCGGGGGTGAGGGCAGAAAAATGAGTAAAGTCAAATCGAACTTCTTTTTCATTGACCAGCTGACCGGCCTGCTCTACGTGAGTGCCAAGTACCGCACGCAGTGCCGCTTGCAGCAGATGGGCCGCAGTATGGTTTCGACGAATGGCATCACGACGTTTGACATCGATACGAGCAGTTACAGCATCGCCTGTGCTGAACAGACCACTCTTAACAAAACCAAAGTGAGTATAAAGACCGCCTGCCGTCTTTTTGGTATCTTCAACGACAAAGCAATTATCTCCATTGACGATGACACCGGTGTCACCCACCTGACCGCCGCTCTCACCATAGAAAGGTGTGCGATCAACAACGATAACAGCCTTACTGCCCTCGCCTGCCATATCGGTCACTTCACCCTCAACTGCAACGCCGACAATAGTGGCCTCGGCTTCAGTTGCGGTGTAACCTGTAAACTCGGTGGCATCGGCTTCAAAGGCGATCTCGTTACTCTTCCAGCTTTCGCCGTCGGCGGCTTTACGGGAAGAACGAGCCAGCTCTCTCTGCTTTTGCATAAGCGTCTTAAAACCCTCTTCGTCCAGATCCATATTCTTCTCCGCAAGAATATCCTTTGTAAGGTCAAGCGGAAAACCGTAAGTATCATAAAGTTTGAAGGCATCCTCTCCGGAAAGTGTTCCGCCGTTTTTGGTCAGTTCCTCCAGCATGGCAAGACCCTGATCAATGGTTTTGGAAAATGCCGCTTCTTCAAAGGAGATGACCTTTTTGATAAGATCCTGCTTTTCCACAAGTTCAGGATAACCATCCTTGTTCTCTGCGATGACCACGTCGCAAAGCTCGGGCAAAAATGCTCTGTTGATACCCAACATTCTGCCGTGACGGGCGGCGCGACGGATAAGACGGCGGAGAACATAGCCTCTGCCCTCGTTAGAGGGAATGATGCCGTCACTGATCATAAAGGTGGCGGCTCTGGCGTGGTCGGTGATAGCACGGATGGAGATATCATTCTGCTTGTCCTTGCCGTAGGTCACGCCACTCAGTGCGCAGACGTAGTCAAGAATCTTACGGATGGTGTCCACCTCGAACATATTGTCAACACCCTGCATAACGCAAGCCAATCGTTCCAGACCCATACCTGTATCAATATTCTTATGGGTAAGCTCGGTGTAGGTGCCATCCCCCATATTGTTAAACTGAGAAAATACGTTGTTCCATATTTCCATATAGCGGTCGCAATCACAGCCGGGCTTACAATCGGAAGAGCCACAACCGTACTTTTCGCCACGGTCAAAATAAATTTCGGAGCAAGGACCGCAAGGGCCTGTACCGTGCTCCCAGAAGTTATCGGCCTTGCCCAGACGGACAATGCGCTCTTCTGGGACACCGATGAGGTTTTTCCAGATCTCATAGGCCTCCTCATCGCTCTCGTAGATAGAGGGCCAGAGCAGGTCGGCAGGAATCTCCATTACTTCCGTAAGAAATTCCCAAGCCCAGCTGATCGCCTCAGTCTTAAAATAATCACCAAAAGAAAAGTTACCAAGCATTTCAAAATAAGTGCCGTGACGGGCAGTGTGACCCACGCGCTCAAGGTCGGGTGTGCGGATACACTTCTGACAGGTGGTGACACGATTACAAGGAGGAGTGACCTCGCCTGTAAAATATTTTTTCATCGGCGCCATACCGGAATTGATGAGCAGCAGTGATTTGTCATTGTTGGGTACCAGAGAAAAGCTACCCAAACGCAGATGTCCCTTTGACTCAAAAAAAGACAAATATTTTTCTCTGATCTCGCCCAGTCCCATATACTTCATTTTTCGTTTCCTCCTCAAATAAATAAAAAAGCCCCTTGGTCAAGCGGGGACGGAATAAACCGCGGTACCACCCCGATTGCACAAAGTGCCTCTCAAATTGCCCGATAACGGGGACTCCGTGTCTGCTCGGAAAGCGGCAATCTGCACTCACTTTTTAAAGAAGGCTTTCAGCCACGGCACTTCCTCTCTGTCACTAAAAAGTATGGAGCAGACCTTTTTCGTCAATACAGACAATAATATAACAAGTATATTATAACATAGAAAAATGATCTGTCAATATTTTCTTAAATAATCACACACCGCCTTAAACACCGGAGCGCAGGTGGCACCGCCCGACACACCGTTTTCCGCAAAGACGGCGATCGCATAGCGGGGTTCTTCGGCGGGATAAAAGCCTGCAAAATAGGTGTTGAGAATTTCTTTGCCATCGCTGTCATATTGCCCGGTCTGGGCGCTGGAGGTCTTGCCGCCCGCTCCTCCCTCTTCGGGGCAAGCGGCACTGCCCGTACCGCTCTCTACGGTGGCAATACAAATGCGCCTGAGTTCCTCGACCACCTCATCGGACAGCACACGAGTCTTATAGTCCAGCCACTTTTCACTGCGAAGAATACCGTCAACGTAAAACCCCTGAAAACAAGACGGGCGCAACAAATACCCCTCGGCGCACACCGCCATAAGTCGTGCAATTTGCAAGGGACTAGCCATCACATCCCCCTGACCGATGCTGATGTTGGCAAGCTGTTTGGCAGAATGTCCCGTGACGTCGGGCAACATACCGCCCGAAGCGTACAGTCCGTCGGCAATTTCCATACTCTCGCCAAAGCCCAGACGCTTTGCCATATCCATCACCTTGTCGGTACCCAGCATTTGTGCCAACGAAATAAAGTAAACATTGCAGGATTGGGCAAAGGCACTCTCCAAATCCATTTCGCCGTGGCCGCCCTCCTTGGGGCAGGTAAACTCCAGATCGCCCACGACGGTGCCGCCGCTGCAAAGGGCATCAAAAGCGCCTATTCCCTCCTCCAATGCCGCGGCGGCCACCACAAGCTTAAACACCGAGCCTACCGTCTGCGGCGACAATGCACGATTGATAAGTTGCCCGTCGATGGCCTCAAGATACTGTTCAACCCGTTCGGCATCATAATCGGGCAGTGAGGCGCACGCCAATATCTCACCGCTGTCGGTGTCCAGCACCACGGCCGCACCCTTAACAATATACTGCGCCATTACGGCTTCCAGTTCTTTTTGCAGGTCGATATCCAGCGTCGTGACCACACCGTTTTTGTATCCCGTATCTTCACCGCTGACCGTAAGCCCCAGCCCCGTCATAGGGTTGCTTCGTCCATCGGTGGCAAAGGTCACATTCTTTTGTCCGCCAAAATAAGAGAGCGCACTGTCATAGCTTTTTTCCAGTCCCGTAACGCCGCGCATCTCTCCGTCCACATATCCCACAATATGCTCTGCCACGTCCTGGTAACGGCCAACCCCCTCAAAAACATATACGCCTTTAAGGGCGGGCGGTTTTACACGGCTTTGCAAAATAAAAATGCTTTCCTTTGAAAGCTTTTTCTCCAAAACTTTGTCCTCTATACCGCAAAGCTCTGTCAGTATATCCTTGTCAGCGCTTACAAAATTGCGCGGATCAACCAGCAGATAATATGACGTCTTTGCATTGGTAATGGGTGTCAGATGACGGTCATATACCGTTCCCTTTAAAGTATAAAGCTCTATTTTTTTGCTCCGACCGCCCGACACCGCCGCTGTTTGCTTGCCCAAAAAGCCAAAACTCAGCGCACCCACATATCCTGCCACCAACAACAGTATCACAACATATGTCCAGCGCAATACCTTAATCCGTCTGTTCATAAACTCACCTCACTTTTAGTATCGACAAAATAAAGAAAATATGGTATACTAATTTTTAAGGAGTGATATTATGGAACACTTTTTGATTGCGGGTCACGGGTATATCGGCGGCGTACACGAATTTACCGCGCCGATTGCGGCGCACTTTTTGGTGCGGCATCTGCCAAAGGAACCCGGCATATACTATACCGATTTCAAAGAGGCGATGGTGGACAAACCGTTATTTTTGGACATCTGTACACCCAACATCTCTCACAAAGAGCTGTTCTGTCAGGCGGCGCAGTACGGTCTGCCCGTATACTGCGAGAAGCCGCTGAGCATCTCCCTTGAAGATGCTCGGGAAATGTGCAAAACGGCTGAGCAAAAAAACATTTACAACGGTGTTGCCTTTAACTACCGATTCTTGCCTTGTGTGCATTTGTTAAAAAAAGCTCTTACTGAAGATATGCTTGGCAAGATCATTTACTACAATGCCTCATTTTTACACGATTCCTATATTCTTCCCCGTCCCAAAGCGTGGCGCACCTCAAAAGAGGCAGGCGGCGGCGCACTGGCAGACCTGGGGATCCATCTGTTTGATCTGTGTCGGTTCGTCTTCGGCGAAGCCAAACTTACAGATTGTCGCAAGCACATCGAGTTTCCCGAGCGCACCGAGGTGGACGAATACGCCCGTTGCACCCTGCAGCACCAAGAGGCAGTGGGATATCTTGAGATCTCCCGCATTTCCGCAGGCAGAGCCGAAGAAAACGGCATAGACGTTTTCGGTCACGGCGGCAGTATACGAATTCGTTTTGACAAACCACAAGAGATGGAGTTTTTCGATATAAAAACAAAAGAAACGCATATTATAAAGGCAGATGCCGCACTGCTTGACCTGCTCCATTTCCCTGACAGCAAGCACGATATGGGCATGTTTTACGGCAGTCATAAGGCGGCCATCACAACTTTTATCAAGCATTTGAAAAGCGGTACAAAAAGCGATATTCTTGCCGACTTTGCCGATGGTGTGGCGGCACAGAAAATGCTCAACGATGCCTTGCACAACAACCACATCGAGTTGTGATAAAGAAAGGAATAATTATGGTTTATATCTTAGTCGATTCTTCTTCGGATATTGACATCCGTACCAAAGAAAACTACAAATTTGTTCCCATAACCGTTTGTTTCGGCGACAAAAGCTATCAGGACGGTGTGGATCTGAACAAAGATACCTTTTACAAATTGCTCACCGAAAACGATGATTTTCCCAAAACAGCCCACCCCTCACCCGAAACGTACCTTTCGATATTTGAAAAGGTCAAGGCCCAGCAAGCGGAGATCGTATGTCTGCTGCTTTCCTCCGGACTCAGCGGCAACTACCAGAGCGCTCTCATCGCAAAGCAAATGGTGGACTATGACAAAATCCATATTGTGGACACCCGCTCCCTCACCTACGGCATCGTATTGCTTTCCCACTACGCCGACAAGTTGCGTGCGCAAGGCAAAAGCGGCAAAGAAATTGCCGATGCCTGCGATATTCTCAAAGAAAAGATACGTCTGGTTGCCGGACTTGACACCCTTGAATATCTGCAAAAGGGCGGCCGCATCAGCCGTGCCTCGGCGGCGGTGGGTACTATGGCAAACATCAAGCCTGTTCTGACCATTACACCGGAGGGCACAGTGCAGATCATCGCCAAAAGTATGGGGCGTGTGCGTGCGATGCAGGCCATCCTTAAATTCATATCGGAAAACCCCATCGACCCCGAACACAACAGCTATTCGGTGTACACGTTGGGTGAAGAAAATGCCGCAGAAATGGAGCGCAAATTTGACAGTTGCGGCATTACAAACTATCAAAGAGGTCAGGTCGGCTCCACCATCGGCGCCCACGCAGGGCCCGGTGTATACGGACTTATCTATATAGCCAAATAACAAGGACGGTAAGGAAAACTAATCAAATATAATAGAAAACTCTCTGCTGAAATTCAGCAGAGAGTTTTTCGTTACTTGCGAGTAGGCTTTACGTTTGATGCAGGAGTGATATTGCCATCAATAACCCCATTGGCTTCTTCAAATGCTTTAATATTTTCTCTTATTAAAACAAGCACTTGACTGTTTACACTTCTACCTTCGTAATCAGCAATGTGCGCAATTTTATTCAACATTTCTTCTTCAATTCTTATTGAAACACTCTTGATAGCCATAAATTCACCTCATAATAAATATATTGTATATTTATTTTAGATGTATTATGTGTTACAATGTCAAAAATGGATATATGGTATATCCGTTATATTTTAAGGAGAATGCTATGAAGAAAAATTCATGCTGCTTTTTCGGTCATAGAACTATAAACGAAACCGATCAACTAAAAGCAAAACTTATTGAGATAATTGAAAAACTGATTATAGATGAAAAAGTTGACACGTTTCTTTTCGGGAGTAAGAGCCGTTTTAATAGTCTGTGTCTTGAAATCGTAACCGAAATAAAAGAAAAATATCCGCACATAAAACGAGTTTATGTACGGGCAGAATATCCTTATATAAGCAAACACTATAAAAACTACTTGCTTGAAAACTATGAGAAAACCTATTACCCCGAAAAAATAATGAGTTCAGGAAGAGCTTCTTATGTAGAGCGTAATTATGAAATGATAGATAATAGCTATTTTTGCATAGTCTACTACGACGAACAGGTTGCCCCAACTACCCGCAAAAGCGGCACCAAAATTGCCCTTGATTACGCTATAAAGAAATGTAAAAAGATTATTAGAGCATAATGCGTAGAAATTCTGCGCATCCGTTTTTAGTATGCAAGGCAAATAAAACAGGCCAAGTATCCTTACGGGTACTTGGCCTTTCCTGTGTCTTTTGTATTATAGATTATCGCTTTCTATTTTCCGCACCAGCCATTCCAGCGGAAACTGACCAATGGGCGGAGCCAACCAATCCGCATACTCACGAATGGGCAAATACGAGCTTTCTACCGCCACGGCAATATCACACGCCTGCAACATTGTAATGTCGTTGGCATAGTCGCCCACACCGATGATCACCCGAGCCTTATCTCCCAACAGTTTACGAATCTCTGCCACGCACACACCCTTACCGCTGCCGTGCGACAAAATCTCGATCATATGCCCGCAACTGACCGTATACTGATAATCTGTTTCATCTTGCAACATGGTCAGTATATCGGGTGCCTGTCCGGGCGCTGTGACAAGCACGATTTTATAAATCGGCTGATCTGTCGACAGCACTTTTTCTTCCCAATCGGGATCATCACAACTGATACGAGGACATTCGTTTTCGAGATGGATCTGAATGCTGACAATAGGCAAGCGTCGACCAAGTTGTACGGCCTTTGTCAAAACGGCGCTGTCCAATGTACATCCCCATACCGTCCGAGCGGATGCGGCATCGTAAATCATGGTCCCGTTTTTAATAATGCAGTAGGATTTTCGGGGCAACTCACTCAACTCTTCCTCCAAAAACTCATAGGGACGTCCCGTTGAGGGGCAAAACGTACCGCCGTTATCCACAAAATACTGCACCGCCGCCAACTGACGGGGATGAAGCTGGCCGTGATGCAAAAGTGTTCCGTCCAGATCACTGAAAATCACAATACCGTCAAACTTTCCCATTATTATTCCTCCCAATCACGGGCACGTGCTACCGCCTTGTGCCAACCTGCCATATGCTGCTCACGCCAAGCGCTGTCCTTACTGCCGACAAAATCTTTATCTTTATGTATGAGTGTCAATAGTTCCTCCTCGTCCCTCCAAAAGCCAACGGCCAGACCTGCCAAAAAAGCGGCACCGCGTACCGTGGTTTCAACAATGGTCGGACGGCAAACCGTAAGATCGGAAATATCCGCTTGGAACTGCATAAGAAGATCATTGGCCGAAGCACCGCCATCTACCTTGAGGGCGGTACATTGGTTGCCCGAGGCCGCTCTCATCGCACACAGCAGATCCTCTACCTGATAAGCTATGCTCTCCAGTGCCGCGCGGATGATGTGATTTGCACATGCGCCACGGGTCAGTCCAAGAATAGCGCCTCTTGCATACATATCCCAATATGGTGCGCCCAGTCCCGTAAAGGCAGGAACCACATATACACCGTTTGTATCTTTGACAGAGCGGGCTCGCTCTTCGGTCTCGGCGGCTGAAGAAATGAGGTGCAGTTCATCTCTAAGCCACTGCACCACGGCACCGCCGATAAACACGCTTCCCTCCAGCGCATAGGTCACTTTGCCGTCCTTGGCAAGGGCCACGGTGGTGAGAAGTCCGCTGTCGGTATTGACCGCCGTTTCCCCTGTATTCAACAGCAAAAAACAACCCGTACCGTAAGTATTCTTAACCTCGCCTGCGGCAAAACAGCCCTGACCGAACAAGCCTGCCTGTTGGTCACCTGCCATACCGCACACGGGGATACGCTCACCGAGGGCGGTGGCATATCCGTAAATCTCACTGCACTCTTTAACCTCGGGCAGCATATCCTGCGCAATATCAAAGAGCTCGATCAATTCACTGTCCCAACGGTTATCGTGAATATTATAAAGCATTGTGCGTGCCGCATTGGTGGCATCGGTGGCATGCACCTTGCCCTCCGTCAAACAATACAGCAACCAGCAATCGATGGTACCGAACAACAGTTCCCCTGCTTTTGCTCTCTCTTTGGCGCCCTCTGTATGCTCCAGTATCCACTCCAGCTTGGTGGCAGAAAAATAAGCATCGGGCAACAGTCCCGTTTTACGATAAATTTTATCTCCCCACTCGCTCTGCTTGAGGGCGGCGGCTCGGTCACTGGTGCGGCGGCACTGCCAGACGATTGCAGGAGAGATGGGTTTACCCGTCTGTTTGTCCCACACCACGGTGGTCTCCCGCTGATTGGTGATACCGATACCTGCAATATCACTGAGCTTTGCGCCCGCCTGACTTACGGCAGAGAGGATGACCTCACGGGTATGCATCCAAATTTCTTCGGCATCGTGCTCGACCCAACCCGCTGCGGGATAATATTGCGTCAGCTCCTTACCGACACAGCAAACGACATTTCCCTCTTTATCAAACAATACCGCACGAGTACTGGTGGTACCTTGATCAACAGCCAAAATGTATTTCATATTCTCTTCTCCCATACGAAAAAAAGAGAGGAGTATACCCTCTCTTTTATTATTTGCCAAGATTATATCTTTTCTTAAATCTGTCAACACGACCGCCGGTATCAACCAGCTTCTGTTTACCTGTAAAGAAAGGATGACATTTGGAACAAATTTCGACCTTGAGTTCGGACTTGGTAGAACGAGTCTCAAAGGTTTCTCCGCAAGCACACTTTACGATGCACTTTTCATACTTGGGATGAAGTCCTTCTTTCATTTGATTCACCTCTTTCTGTAACTTTCTAATAATAGCACAAATATTCTATCATATGAAAAATGAAAATGCAAGGATTTTTTTAAGAAATTTCAATAACTTCTCCAAGATAGAAGCTGTAAATGTATAATTTGTCCGCTTTTTTGCCGTAAATTTGCTTTAATGCGTAGCGATACAGGCGCAGCTGCAGGCCGTAACGCTCGACAAATTGCTTCGGGTCGGACAGCCGATCAGTCTTATAATCCACGATGATCAACTGACCGTTTTTCTCATAAAAGCAGTCAAGTACACCCTGCAGCAGTATAGGCTCAGTTTCACCGCAACCAGCAAACAGGCGGTCAGCCGGCAGTGAAAAGAAAAATCTTTTTTCTTTTTCCAAAACGTCGGCGGTGATCATATCCCGAAAGAGCGGCTGCCGGACAAATCCCTCGATCTGCGCCGACGGCACCAGTGCGATCTCTGCGGACGTGAGAAAATCCTTTTGCATCAGGCGTTCCTTTTCCCGCTCAAAGCCGTCAGGGGCGGCAAGCGCCTTGAAATCGGCAAACTGCATAAATTTATGCACAGCATTACCCACGGCATTGCCGGCCGTGGCATTCCGCAGAAACGAAGGTCTGCGCCGACCGAAATGTTCGGGAATCAGTTCTGCCGCCTCCGGATCCTTTTCTCTCATACCCTTGACCTCGGAAACGCTGAGTTTGACCGGCAGTGTGGTACGCACCTGATAAGGATACGCTTTTCTGATCAGTTCAAGATCGGGAGAATAAAGTTCCTCCCGCTCTTTAGTGGCACGGACGACACCGCCCTCTTGCACACTTTTGTAAACCACGGTGGTAAAGTGACAATTCTCCCCTGTCGTTTCTCCCGCCGTTTCCAGTGCCTCATACAGCGGTGCCAGCCCCTTTTGGTGCCGAAGGGCAAACAGTACCCAGCGAAGCGCCGAGGGGCTTTCTGCGAGAAATTCTGAGGGTTTACAGCCACAGTAGGCAGACACGCTTTCAAGCAGAGAACGAATCTGCTTTTCCTCAGCCGATGTCACCAGATAAAGGTGCGTTTTCGGGCGGGTCAGCGCTACATAGAGTATGCGCATTTCCTCGCTAAGTGTTTCTCTGCGGTTAACCTCATAAATAAGTTCATACGGCAGTGAGGTATACTCGGTAAAGCGCTCGTCCTCACGGATGACAGCGGCAGTGCCGAACTTTGAGTGATGCACCAGTTTTTCCCGCTCACGGTCACGGTAACTACGTGACAGATTGACAACAAAACACACGGGATATTCCAGACCCTTTGACTTATGAGTGGAGAGCAGCTGAACACATTCCTCAGGTGTGTCGGCGCTACGGGCGCCCGGCAATATCTTATTAAGCTCGCTCATTTTATCAAGATAATGCAAAAAGGAAAAGAGTCCCTTATAGCTGTTGTTTTCATACCGAATGGCATAGCGAAGCATCAGTTGCATATTCGCCACCCGTTCCTTGCCGTCGGGATAGCAAGCGACCTTTTCCAAAATATGGGTGGCGGCAAAGATCATTTGCAGTATTTCATCGGTGCGGCGACCCACGGCGGCATAGCGAAGTTCCTCCACCTGCCGCAAAAATTCGGCCGCTTTGACGTTGTCGCAGGCGGCTTTACACAGCGCATCGTAAAAAGAAACATGCTTATCGTACAGACGAATCTCTGCCAACTCTGCCGCCGAAAAGCAATAAAAATCGGAATACATCAGCGTGATGAGCGGAATATCCCGATAGGGATTGCTGATGACCTGCAGAAAGGCTCTGAGCATTTTGATCTCCCAGACGTCGAGAAATTGCAGATCCTGATTGTTGTTGATGCTGTTGATGCCCTGTCGGCGCAAAGCCGTTTCAAAGCTTCCCGTTACACCGCCTGCCACACGGCACAATATCGCCATATCCCCGTAGCACAGCGGTCGTTCTTTGCCGACTTTAACGTCATAAAAGGGAGTGCCGTGCAGTTCACGGATCTTGCCCGCTACAAAAGCGGCTTCTTTTTCAATGGCGGTAAGTTCCGCGGTTTCGTCATCCTCGTCAGTTTTGTCGGTGAGGATCACGTCAAATTCCACGTGTCCCTCAGACTCTTCGGGATAAAGTCCTCCGGGATAAAGTTGCTCGGAAACATCATAGTCGATCTCCCCCAGACCACTGCTCATCACCGAAGAAAAGATCTGATTGGCAAAATCCAGTACCACAGGATGGGAGCGGAAATTCTGATTGAGATACAAATAGGAGGGGCGTGTGATCTGATAGCTCTCCTCTGCAGGAAAAGAAGAATTTTTCTTTTGCATAAACAGTTCCGGACATCCGCCGCGGAAACGGTAAATACTCTGCTTGACATCGCCCACCATAAATACGTTCTGCCCGTTACGGGACAGCGCACGGAAGATCAGATCCTGCTTACGGTTGGTGTCCTGGTATTCGTCAACGATGATCTGATCGATCTGCTCGCCGAGTTGTCCGGCAAGCGGCGTGGGCGTTACGGTATCGGCGGTTTCATCATAGTTTTCTATCAACAGACGTACCGCCATCTGCTCCATATCTGCAAAGCTGATGACATTTTTATCTCGTTTTGCCTGTGTGTAGCAAGCATCCAGTTGCTCGATCACACCAAACAAAGTGGTCAGAACCCGATTGGTCACCGTGATATCCCGCATATGACGTTGCTCGCTTTTGCTAAAAACAGCAGAGCGCAAAGAAGTAATGATATCCTTGGCATAGGTGCGATTGATCTTAGCCGCTGTCAGGTCGAGGGCGGCTTGTTTGAAGAGTTTGGCTGAAACGTTCCAGGAACCGAATTTAAAGCCACAAAGCGCCTCGGCGCATTTGTCAAACTCTCTTGCGCGCCAATGCTTTTGCGCCAGCATAAAGGCATCCTGCTCCTTGAACATCGACTGCCAGAGCGTGCTTTCGGTTACGGGCAGATAGTAGGGATCCTCCAGCAGTGCCGCATATTGCGATATTACCTCAGAAAGCTTATCATCCACCGTGACAAACAGATTGTCCCCGACAAAATTGTCAAAGAGGTCGGGAGCGGTAACAAATTCAGTTTTCGGGAAAGGCTGTTCTTCATAAATTTTATAAGCATTGCTCAGAACGCTCAACAGTCGATCATCGTTTCTGCCGCTACTGAAAAAGGATACCAATTCCTTGATCAGCGGCTCGGTAAGCGCTCTTTCATAGAGTTGTTCTGCCAGTTCTTCCAGCGTGCGGTTAAACACGATCTCCAGCTCAGCCTCGTCTCCGATTCCGACAGACGGATCCAGTCCCAACACCTGAAAATTCATATCGATCAAGCGCTTGCAAACCGAGTGAATGGTAGAGATATTGGCAGAGGGCAACAATAGGGTCTGGCGCTGCAAATGAGCGTTATCGGGGTCGGCGGCAAGCTGCGCCGCAATCGCCTTTTCGATCTTAAGGTGCATTTCGGCGGCGGCCGCCTGAGAAAAGGTCATAATCCACAGTCCGCTAATGTCGGCGCCTGCCATGATCTTTTCAATAACACGCTGAACCAGCACCGCCGTCTTGCCACTGCCTGCGGCGGCAGAAACCAGCAATGAGGAGCCCTCGGTGTATATGGCGCGTTGTTGCGCTTTTGTAAACTGCACTTATGACTCCTCCTTTTCGATACGGTCAAAAAATTCTTCTTTCTTGACCTTACTGTAGGTGCGCACCTTGTTTTTACCGTATTCAAAGCGGCATATACCGTCAAAGGCGCAATACTGACAGGCATTGACACCCCGTTTCATCGGGCATACCGACACATCTCCGCGCGACAAACGCTTCATAATGGATATCAGTTTTCTCTCTACAAAGGTTTCCAAAAGATCCATTTGCCGCTCGGTGGCCAATGTGCCGCGGGTATATAGACCATCTTCGGTGCGATCAACAGCGGCGATGATTTCGTCCGACTCTCGAAACAAGCCGTGACGGATAAATTCGCCTGCCAGTTTCTTTTGCATTTCGGCATCGTTGTCCACAAACTCAGGCACCCCTGCCAGAAAATATTCCATACCCGCCACTTTATGACCGGAAAAATCGGGGCGCTGATGAAGCATACTCGTATACAGCGGCAGCTGCAGTTGATAACCATTATAAATTTTGTCCAGTTTAAATCTCTTATCGCCTGTTTTGTAATCGACGATCTTCATCCACTTCTGTCCGTCAATTTCAGCGCAGTCTACGCGGTCGATATAGCCGTTGACTCTGGCCGCGAAACCGTCGCCGAGAGGAATACGTTTATCAAATCTGTATTCCTGCATGGCGGGGAAAAAGTCAGAGTTTTTAAGCTCGTCCAGCGCGCTGTACGCCACCAGATGCAACGCACGGCAAATGCGGTCAAAAAGATGGTCAAAGCGCGGTGAGCTCATATCCTCCAGATGCTTTTCAAAATAAGTATCGATAATCTCGGAAAGCACCGTATCCACTCTCGCCTCATCCCAGTTTTCAAGATGATCGTCTGCCGCAATGGCGTTCATCAGGCACTCCAAACCATGGTGTACAAAATCGCCGATGTCGTTTGCGGCAAAGGTGACGGGTTCACTTTCTTTGAGTCCCAGACCGTAATCCAGAAAATAATGAAACGGACAACCCACAAAGCTCTCCAGTCTTGACTGACTGGCGGAAAGTTCTTTGCCGTACAGCGCCTCAACCAGATGTCGGGGCAGGTCTTTATCCTCCTTTTTTCGGGTGCGCAGGGCCTTGGGATCAATATTAAAATACTCTTTAAGATACGCAGAAAATTCAGCATACTGGGGATGATCTGTGGGCATTGCCGCTACCAGACGCAACAGATCACGGTAATGGAGTATGTCGTGGGGGTCTTCTTTGATTTCAATATCAAGGAGCTTTTCGCTGATGCGGCCGAGCAGTGCAGAGGGCAACTGCGGCGCACCGTCACCTGCAAAAACCGTTAAGCTGAAAGTCACGCTGTCCGAGGCACCGCTGATACTGCGGTAAAGACAAAACTGTTGCTCCAGCGCCACCGTCATACTGTCCTTGGAAAGTAAAATATTTTTCTCTTCCAGACGGCGGATATCTCGGTCGGTGATAATGGCACTACCGCTGACAGCGGCAGGAAATTTGCCGTGAGCGGCCCCCAGCACATACAGATGCTTGACCTCGCCGCTGTGGGCGCGGATCATATCACCGAAATGCACCTGATCCATAAACGCCGGTGTCACACCAAAGCGGTACCCTCGCAGGCAGACCTCCATCATATCATGCAGTTCTTTGCGACTGATGTTATTTTCACCCAGCACCAGCGCCAGCTGATCCAACATCTCTATAAGCAGATCGTGTAGGCGGATCCACTGCTCTGCCCTGTCTGCCTTTTTCTCTCTTGCGGCAAATTCTTTGAGTGAATCGGTCACCTTGAAATTTTCAAGCAAGCGCCACACAGCGGCCAGCAGATCGGTAGCTTTGCCCGTGGCTGTGTCCTCGGCAAACTCCGTCAGCGGTCCCATCAGATGACGGCGGTAACCGTTGATCTCGTCAAGAAGTTCTTTTTTCCGTTGCTCGAACTCTTCTCGTTCTTCCTCCGCAGGCGTTTCCAGACCGAAGGGACTCTGCACCCACTCGCTCTCCCATTTCTTGCCGCGGATATTCCACATAAATACATAGTTTTCAAGCTTGGATACGCTTTCGTAGTCCAGCCCGCACAGATAGGTTTTGGCCAGAGAAAACATATCCTCAAACCGATAGCCGTACTGCACCGCATCAAAGGCGTGCAGGATCATAGAAAACAGCGGTCGGCTGAGTACATCCACCTTTCGGTCGCTGTACAGCGGAATGTCCATCTCGTCAAAAATCATTTCCACGGTATGCTGATACTCATCCGTTACATTGCTGACCACGGAAATATCCTTGTAAGAGCATTCTCCCGACAGCACTCTGCGGCGGATATCCGCACCCACCAAGCGCACCTCATCCTCCACACTGCCGGCTTCAAATATACGTACGCCGCCCGCTGACTCTGCTTTTTGCGAAGGACTTTTTGCCGAGAACAGATATTTCTCCAGTATCTGCAGATCGCTGTTTTGATAGCGGTATTCGCCGCGCAAAGTGGTTGTCTTGTGACTAAGACCGCATCGGTCGGCCAGCTCACGCAGACGGTACAGATGCCGCAGTGTGGGCGAAAAAAGCATATTTTCGCTCTCGTCGGCAGTAAGCGTCAGCATCACCTGTCCTGCGGTTAAAAATATATTTTCAAGAATTGCATATTCCTGCTCGGTAAAGCCTGCAAAATGATCGATAAGCACGCTCTTTCCCGAAAAATAATCATTCTCCCCCAACAGTCTGACTGCGGTGTCCAGATCGTCAAAATTGTTGCGGTAGTCCTGCAGGCGCAGAGCATTATAGGCCTCATATATTAAAAAGAGGTCTTTGTATTTACTATAGCTTTCCGTGTTTTCAAGCAGTGGCAAAATGATATTTTCATCTGCCTTGTAAGCGGCAAAATCCTCGATGACCGGCACCAGTTTTTCATAAAAGCGAACGGAAGATGCACTCTTACGGTAATACACCAAGCGGCTCTTGACGCTCTGTACCGCACGAAACAGAATGCCCATCTGCGCCACGTCACCTATGCGCGGCTTGGCACCCCCGCCATAAAGGCGCATCAAAGTGTCGCAAAGGCGATGAAAGGACAGCACCTGTACTCGCTCACCGTAAAGCTGTTGAAATCTGCGCTCTGTCATCATACTTTCCTGTTCGGGAACGATCAGACAGACCTCCTTGTTTTGCTCAACACTTTCGGCGATCTGTGTGTCAAGATATGTACTTTTTCCACCGGCACTCCGACCTATGATAAATTCGATCATTTCGCTTTCACCTCCGTCTGATACCAGGCAATGACCAGATCCAGCATTTTTCCGTAGCTTTTAAGACCGTCCGACTGATTGTTGGACTGCAGATATTCATTATAGATCTGACCGGTGGTTTCCGAGATCACGGTATCCTCGTACTGATCCCAGTATTTGTTTTCGGCATTGTCGTCACGGATGACGGCCGCACTCACGGTTTTGGCCACCTCTGTGGCGGCGGCATAGTCCTCATTTGCCAGACGGTTGAGCGCATATACAAACGCTGACATATATCCCGAATAACGAAAATCGGCACGCTCGGAGAGCATACAGGCCAGAAAACCGATAAAATTCGCCTCATCCTCCCGCATAAATCCCTTGACGTGGCTGAGTTCGTGGCACATCGTGGCGGGGATGGTATACGGGGTCGCGTCAATATTGATATTGCTCTCAAAGGTGTAGGGAAAATACACACCGAGTGTCATCGTACTGCTCATCACCTTGGAAAACACCATCGGTTTATTCCGTGCGCTCACCTGCCCGATTTTGGGATATTTCTCACTGATTTTATTAAAGCTGCGCTGCGCCTCCGCCGAAGTTTCCCAAAAGTCGCTTGATAAAACAGACACACCGTTTTCATCCTCCGAGAGTTTTTCTCTCTCGGTGTTGGCGCTCTTCGCCAGCCATAGGGTGACCTCTTTAAGTTCCTCTACGCTGTATTGCCGCACCGAAAGATCCATATATTCGGTAGCCGGCTTACGGTAATAGGCAAGTCCCATCGTAATAACAAACAAAAAATATGACAGACTTACCGCACACAAAACATTGATAAAAGTACGGTACAGAATGTGTTTCCACGCACTCTTATTCCGACAAAGCCATATAATGACAAACACAAGATAGGTCACCGCCCCCAGCACCGCCGCTACGATCAGCCACTCGGTAACGGAAAAAGGCAGCAGAGAAACCAATCTGCCCACCGTGTTTTCAAAAAAGGCGTGTACACCTTTGGCGTAGATGTCCTCTGCCCAGCTGCCAAAGCGTGCCAAAAAAGTGAGTAACAATCCAATCGGCAACCCCAGCAAAAGATACATTCTTTTATATTGAAAAATCCTTTTAAGTATCTTCAAAAGACCATTTCCTCCAAAATTTTGTTACTATTATTGTAACATATCAAAAATTCTTTTTCAATTATAATAAAAGAAGTGGGACAAATTTGTCACACTTCTCAGACTGTCAAAAAAGTCGTTTCACCACAGAGAAATAACAAAATAAAAGAAAGTAAGTTTGTGGCAAATACACACCTGTGATTTTTTATGAAAGTAATTCATAACGGAAGTGTTGTTTTTGGAAGCCTTGCGCTGCAAGGCTTTTCTCTGTTTTTCGCCAACAAATCTCCTACCGGGAGTAGTAACCAAGCAGAAAACCGCATAAATACTGGGTTTAAAATCAAGGCGAAGCCTTGCATATCATCAAAACTTTAGTTTTGTATATCATCAGTGGCAAAGCCGCTGTAT
>JAFZEA010000013.1 GCA_017560905.1 Clostridia bacterium | reverse complement strand
GGAGTCAGAATCCGTTGCCTTACCAACTTGGCTATATCCCAAAATTTAATGCTTATATAGTATACCACGCAAAAACCAAAAAGTAAAGTAAAATTTTAGATTTTTTAGAAAAAATAGTGAGCGAAGTAAATTCGCTCACCGTTTTATTTGTGATAACCCTTGTCTTTGAGCAACTGCAATACCTCCGCAGGATTGTTACAGGTGATGAGATATGCCCCTCTTTCAATGGCCACGTTTCGCTGTCCTTGACAAATGCGTCGGCCCAAGGCTCTACGCCTCCGACAAGGCATAGTGCTTTACACATACGGCGCGGTCAGTGGTACGATCTACCGTTGCATCGTGTATCAGCACCAGCTCTCCGCCCTTGGTAATGCGAACATCCGTTTTCAATGAACTAATTATAGCTTTTTCTCTTTGTTAAGGTCAAGGCAACAGCGATAAAAAACAAATTCTTGACACTCGCATATAATAATGATACAATATTAAACTGATAAAATATTTATATTTATAAATACATGGAGGAATCGAATGAACGCAACGGAAATCATTAAATTTATCGCTTCGGCAGAAAAGAAAACGCCGGTCAAACTGTTTATTAAAGCCAAAAAAGATATAGATTTCGGCAATGCCAAGGTATTCGGCGCCGCAGATAAGATCGTGTTCGGCGATTGGAAAGAGCTCTCCCCCATTCTGGAAGCCAACAGCGATGCCATTGAGGACATCGTGATCGAAAACGATTGCCGCAACTCGGCCGTTCCGCTTTTGGACAAAAAGCCCATCAACGCCCGCATCGAGCCCGGTGCCATCATCCGCGATCAGGTCGAAATCGGCAACAATGCCGTCATTATGATGGGTGCCATCATCAACATCGGTGCCGTCATCGGCGAGGGTACTATGATCGATATGGGTGCCGTCCTCGGCGGCAGAGCCACTGTCGGCAATCACTGCCACGTGGGTGCCGGCGCAGTACTGGCCGGTGTCATCGAGCCCGCCAGTGCCACCCCCGTTATCATTGAAGACGACGTACTCATCGGTGCCAACGCCGTAGTCATCGAAGGTTGCCGCGTCGGCAAGGGTGCTGTGGTTGCCGCAGGTGCCATCGTCACCAATGACGTTCCTGCAGGTGCCGTTGTTGCAGGCTGCCCTGCCAGAGTGATCAAAATGAAAGATGAAAAAACCACTCTCAAAACCGCCCTTGAGGACGATCTGAGAAAATTATAAAGGATCAAGACAATGAAAACATTACCCTTTGATTTAAACGATGTAAAGCGCTGGACAAAAGACGTCCCCACACCTTTTTATATCTATGATGAGGAAGGCATCCGCAAATGCGTAAACGACCTCAACGCCGCCTTTGCCTGGAACAAGGGCTTTAAGGAATACTTTGCCGTCAAGGCACTGCCCAACCCCTCTATTATCCGCCTGCTCAAAAGCTTGGGCTGCGGCACCGACTGCGCCTCGGTCACCGAAGTACTGTTAGCGCAGAAATGCGGCATTGACGGACATAACATTATGTTCAGCTCCAACGAAACCAGCCGCGCAGAATACCGCGCCGCACTGGATGCAGGTGCCATCATCAATCTCGACGACGTCACCCACATTGAATTTTTGGAGCAGATGGGGCCCCTGCCCGATACTTTCTGCTGCCGTTACAATCCCGGCAAGTTTAACATTACCAACGATATTATGGGTCACCTCTATGATTCCAAATTCGGTATGACTCTGGAGCAGCTCAAAGAGGCGTTTGCCATTCTCAAGAGCAAGGGTGTCAAGCATTTCGGCATTCACTCTATGATCGCCTCTTGTTCACTGGACGAGGAATACTATCCCCGTCTGGCAGAGGAATTGTTCCGTCTGGCATTGGAGATCCGTGAAGAGCTGGATATCAACGTTGAATTTATCGACCTGTCGGGCGGTATCGGTATTCCCTATCTGCCCAACGAGCGCGCCGTGGATATTTTCGCCATCGGCGAGGGCGTTCGTCAGGTATATGAGCGTATGATCAAGCCTGCCGGTATTGAGATCAAGCTGTTTACCGAAATGGGCCGTTATATCACCGGTCCTTACGGTTATCTCGTTACCACCGCCATTCACTATAAGCACATCTACAAGGAGTACATCGGTGTAGATGCTTCCTGTTGTGATCTGATGCGCCCCGCTATGTACGGTGCTTATCACCATCTGACCGTACTAGGCAAGGAAAACGAGCCCTTTGTCGGCAAGTTTGACGTGGTTGGCTCGCTGTGCGAAAACAACGATAAATTCGCCATTGACCGTCCTCTGCCCAAGGTGGATCTGGGTGACATCTTAGTACTGCACGATGCAGGTGCTCACGGCCACGCTATGGGTTATAACTACAACGGCAAGCTGCGTTGCGCAGAGCTGATGATGCATAAAGATCACTCCACCACCATGATCCGCAGAGCGGAAAGCATTGAGGATTATTTTGCCACACTCGATGTCGATCCCGCTTTTGGTAAATAATTATGAAACACCGTCTGAATCCCGCCGTTTTTTCCTTGCGCCGCTCGGCCATCCGCGAGTTTTCCGCGCTGGCCGCCGCCAAGGAAGGGTGCATCCGTCTGACACTGGGTGAGCCGGAGTTCGGCACCCCCGCCCCCGTTTGCGAGGCGCTCAAAGAGTCCGTCGACCGAGGCGAGACCCACTATATTGCCAACAACGGCAGTGCGGCACTGCTCAACAAGATCGCACAGTTTGAAACCAAGCAAGGCTTTGCCGTTGCCCCCGAGCAGATCATCGTCACCGCCGGCGCTACCGAGGCGCTTTCCGTGGCCTTGGCCGGCATTCTGGAAAAAGGGGATGAGGTAATCATTCCCACCCCTGCGTTTGTTCTGTATGAGCAACTGGTGTTACTGTACGGCGGTGTGCCGGTACCTTACGACACTTGTGAACACGACTTTCAGATCCGCGATATCGAAAAAGTCATCACCCCCCGTACCAAAGCCATCGTGCTCAACACTCCCAACAATCCCACCGGCACGGTGCTGGACGAGCAAAGTCTGCAAAACATTCGTAAAGCTGTACAAAAGCAGGACATTTTTGTTCTCTGCGATGACGTTTACCGTCAACTGATCTACACCGACGGCTATCACTCCTTCACCGAGTTTGATGAGCTGCAGGAAAAGATCATACTCATTCAAAGCTATTCCAAGCCCTATGCCATGACGGGCTGGAGAATGGGCTATCTGATCGCCCATCCCGATATCAAGGAACGCTTGGAGCTGATTCATCAGTTTTCCGTCGTTTCCACCCCATCGCTGTTTCAGGCACCTGCCATAGCGGCGCTGGATTGCGACCCCACACCTTTTGTGGAAACCTACCGAAAGCGACGTGACTACTGCGTCCGTCGATTACAAGAAATGGGACTGACCGTCACCCAACCGCAGGGTGCATTTTACGTCTTTCCCTCCATCAAGTCCTTTGGCATTCCCTCAGGCGAGTTTTGCAAACGCCTCATTGAAGAGGCAGGTGTCGCACTGACACCCGGTTTTTGCTTCGGAGCTGAAGGATATGTGCGCTTGTCCTACTGTTGCAGTGAGGACGATCTGAAGCAAGGACTTGACCGTCTGGAGAATTTCATCGGTATACTTTAGGAGGAGCCAATGATCTCTTGGTACCAAGAACTGCATCGACATCCCGAGCGCAGTCGAAAAGAATATAAAACCGCCGCACGTCTGGAGAACTGGCTTACGGAAATAGGGCTGGAGGTCTGCCGTGTGGGAGATACCTCTGTAGTGGGTATCCTGAAAGGCGGCAAGCCCGGCAAGCAGATCGCTCTGAGAGCGGATATGGATGCCCTGCCCGTCACTGAACAGACAGGTCTGCCCTATGCCTCGGAAAACGAGGGCATTATGCACGCCTGCGGTCACGATTTTCATATGGCCGCACTGCTCGGAGCGGCGCGCCTGCTGGAGCAAAAGCGGGCCGAGATATGCGGCACCGTACAGTTTATCTTCCAAAGTGATGAGGAAGAGGACGGCTATGCCGACATACTCTCTTCCCACGAAATTATGAAATCCACCGTCGCCGTATTCGGCGCACACGTCGACCCCACCCTGCCGGCAGGCATTATCGGCATCAGAAGCGGTCCCTTCTACGCCACGGCAGGCAAGTTTGACATTGTTTTCCACGGCAAAAGCGCACACGGCGCCCACCCGCAGGACGGCATCGATGCGCTGGCAGCAGCGGCAGAGGTTGTACCGAAAATACTGGCCCTGCGCCAACCTGACGAGGCTATGGTTTCCGTCGGTACACTGCACAGCGGTCAAGTGCGCAACATCATCGCCGACCGTGCGGAGCTTTCGGGCATCATCCGTGTGGCCACACCCCAAAAACGCCAACAAGTTTTTGCATCCATACAAAGCATACTCGACGAAACAGAAATCACTTACGGTGTTACCGTCCAAGCCGAGTTTTCAAATGGATACAAAGGGATCACCAATCCCCCCGAATGCGCCGCCTTTGTAAAAGATGCGGCCATAGAACTTTTCGGTCAGGATAAAGTATATGACATCCCGCAAATGCGGATGATCACCGAAGATTTCGGAGAATATCTCACCGGCAGAACAGGATGTTTTTATCATATAGGTGTAGGCGGAAACGAGGGACTTCACTCCTCTCGCTTTGCTCCCGACCCGTCGTTACTCACGACTGCGGCCACCCTGCACGCCCATATAGTTACAAGTTACCTTAAAGGAGAATCAATATGAGTACAATAGTTGTTAAATTCGGAGGTTCCTCTCTGGCCAACGCCACACAAATCTTAAAATCCATTGCCATCATCAAGGCCGACAAGCACCGCCGCTATGTCGTTGTCAGCGCCCCCGGCAAAGCACACGCCGAGGACACCAAAGTCACCGACCTGCTCTACCGTTGCTACAACAGAGCGGTACAGGGCGGCGAAGTGGAAAGCGTGCTGTCCGTCATTGAGAAGCGCTTTGCAGAGATCATCAGCGGTCTGAATATCGATCTTGATCTGTCTGAGGACTTCAAAATCTTAAGAGATCACCTGGCAAGCGATCCCAGCGAGGACTTTGTGGCCAGCCGCGGCGAATATCTCAATGCCAAGGTCTTGTCTGCCTGTTTGGGCTGTCCGATGCTGGATGCCGCAGATTACATCTGTTTTGACGAAAACGGAAAATACGATCAAGAGGCCACCGAGAAAAAGCTCATTCCTGCTATCAAGTCCAATAAAAATGGCGTATTCCCCGGCTTTTACGGTGCCACACCCGACGGCAAGGTACATACCTTCTCCCGTGGCGGCAGTGATATCACAGGTGCTATCGTAGCCAAGGCGGCAGGTGCCTATGTGTACGAAAACTGGACCGATGTTTCCGGTATGCTGGTGGCCGATCCCCGCATCGTAGAAAATCCCAAGCCCATTGAAAACATCACCTATCGTGAGCTCAGAGAGTTGTCCTATATGGGCGCAGCCGTCCTGCACGAGGATGCAGTGTTCCCCGTCCGTCAAGCCGGTATCCCCATCAACATCCGCAACACCAACGCTCCCGATGATGACGGCACCATGATCCTTCACCACTTGCCCGATGGCTATAAACCCAAGAGCATCACAGGTATCGCAGGCAACCATCAGTTCAGCGTTGTCCGCATCGAAAAAGCCATGATGAACAACGAAATCGGTTTCGGCGCTAAGGTACTGCAGATTTTTTCCGATTTTAACCTTTCCTTTGAGCATATGCCCTCAGGCATCGATACGCTGAGTGTCGTGGTCGCCACCGATAAGCTGACCCCCGTTAAGACTGCGCTTATGGAGCGCCTTCAAAAAGAAACGATGCCCGACGTTATCTACGCCGAGGACGATATGGCCATCATCGCCGTAGTAGGTCACGGTATGGTTTCCACCAAGGGTACTGCTGCCCGTGTCCTCTCCGCCATTGCCAAAGCGGATATCAACATCCGTATGATCGATCAAGGTTCGGGAGAGCTCAACATCATTGTCGGTGTACACGAAAAAGACTACACAAAAGCCATTGTTTCCTTGTATAAGGAATTTGAGAAAGACCTATAATATAAAAAGAGGTGTATTACAATGAAAATCAAAAAAACGTGGATCATTCTGGCGGTTATTGCCGTAGTCGTCTTGCTGATTGTGGGCACTCTGATCGGTGGCTACAATTCTCTGGTGGATATGCAGGAGAGCGTTGATGAAAAGGCCTCTGTTATCCAAACACAACTGCAACGCCGCGCCGATCTGATCCCTAACTTTGTGGAAACCGTCAAAGGGTATGCCACCCACGAGGAAGAAACTTTCACTGCCGTTACCGAGGCCAGAAATGCACTGGCAAACGCCTCGGGCATGGAAGAGCAGGCAAACGCCGAGGCACAGCTGGACAGTGCTATTGACATCTGGGTCAATGCAGTGACCGAGAGCTATCCCGAACTGAAAGCCAACACAAACTTTATAGCGCTGCAGGACGAACTGGCAGGCACGGAAAACCGTATCGCCACCGCACGCAATGATTACAACGAAGCGGCCAAGAAATACAATTCTACCATCCGAAAATTCCCCACCAGCATCACCGCTTCCATGTTTGGCTTTGAAAAGGCAGAATACTTTGAAGCACAGGCGGGCACAGAGAACGCTCCCTCTGTCAGCTTTGAATAAACCCGATGAAAAAGATATTTTCGGTACTGCTGGCAGCGTTGTTTTTACTGGCGTTTCCCTGCAGTGCCGCCATCGACATTCCCGATGCCACCAATAACTTTTTCGTGGCAGACTATGCAGACGTCATATCTTCCGCAGACGAGCTGCATTTACACTCTGCGGCAGAAAATCTCTATAGCGCTTGTAAGGCACAAGTGGTTGTAGCAACCATGCCCTCCTTAGAAGGAGAGGAGATCAGCGATGTATCGCTGAGAATTGCACGCGCATGGGGCATCGGTGACAAGGAACTGGACAACGGCATCCTGCTGCTCTTTGTACGTGAGGAACCCCGCGTACGTATTGAAGTAGGCAGCGGACTGGAAGGTGCTATCCCCGATTCCAAAGCGGGGCGTCTGTTGGATACTTATATGTTGCCGGCCTACCCCGACTATTCCACGGGACTGCGGCAAACGCAGAATGCTCTTATCAATGAGATTTATATAGAATACGGCTTGACTCCCGACAAAGATTATACTCCCATCCAAGAGCAGGACTCCGAAGAACTCGGTCTGTTTGAAATCATCGGGCTTGTCGCGCTGATTATCGGCGGGATCATTCTGTTTATCAAACGCCCCGATCTGTTTTTTCTCTTGCTGCATATTCTGTCCCGAAGCGGCGGCCGAAACGGTAGCAGCGGTCAAGGCAGAAGCGGTGGCGGCGGAGGCTTTTCCGGCGGAGGCGCAAGCCGCTGAATACCAAATCCAAACTCCCCATAAAGCGAATGCTTTATGGGGAGTTTTCAGCGTGTCAAAGAGCCCTCTTTGACACGCTGGTGGGTGTCAAAAAAGGAAGTTGCATTTCGTCAACAAAGCTCCGTCGGCGTACGTGGGTACGGTAGGAGATTTGTTGGCGGAAAACAGAGAAAAGCCTTGCAGTACAAGGCTTCTATAGAAATAAAATGTTAATATTGAGATTTGGATCGGAGTTTGTGACTTTTGTAAGTACAAACTCTTTTCTTTTATTTTCTCTTCTTCTCTGTGGTGAAACGACTTTTTTGACAGTCTGCAAACTCCCCATAAAGCGAATGCTTTATGGGGAGTTTTTAATTGCCTATCGTCAGTTTTTCATTTAACATTTGTCTGGTAATGATCCCGTCAGACGGCAGATCGCCTGTGAGCAGCGCCACAGACAGAGGAATTTCAATATTGCGATGAATAAAGTTGCGCAAAGGTCTGGCTCCGTACAGCGCTGTGTCGGGAGCCGAAGCCACCCAAGCCGGAATATCCTCGGCAAACGAGATGGGATATCCCTCTTTTTCCAGCCGCTCTCGCAAAGAAGAGAGCATCAATACCGCAATCTCTTCCAGCGCGCAAGAAGAGAGTGGCGCAAACTGTATAATCTCATCCAGACGCCCCACAAGTTCGGGCGACAACCGCCCTCTGAGCAAACTTTCCAGCTTGGCACGACGCTGTGCAGGCGCTTCTCCAAATCCGATGCTGTGATGACCATCACCGCCGATGTTGCTGGTCAACACTATGATCGTGTGGCGAAAATCTGCGCTTTTTCCGTTGCCGTCGGTGAGAATACCGTCCTCCATGATCTGCAAAAGTAAGGCTGTAACGTCGGGATGGGCTTTTTCAATTTCGTCAAACAGCACCACGGAATACGGATGAGTGCGTACTTCGTCGATCAGCTTGCCGCCGCTTTCGTGTCCCACATAGCCGGGCGGTGCTCCGATCAGACGGGACACCGAATGCTTTTCCATATACTCACTCATATCCAGCTTGATCAAACTGTCACGGCTTTCAAACAACGCAAGGCTCAGTTCCTTGCACAGTTTTGTCTTACCCACACCCGTAGGTCCTGCAAACAGAAAACAGCCGCCGGGACGGTGTTCCTCTCCCAGCCCCATGCGGGCACATCGCACCGCACCTGCCAAAGCTTTGACCGCTTCCGTCTGCCCGATGACGTTTCGGTTCAACCGTTCCTCCAGCCGACCCAGCCGGCCTCGCTCCCCCTCAGCGATATTGCCTGCCGGTATGCCTGTCATACCGCTGACAACACTTGCCACTGCCGAAGCATCCACAACAATATCCTCCTCGTGCTGTTGCTCCAGGAGCGAAAAGTCGCCCTGCGCCAGCGCCACCTCCATCTGCCCTATGGGACTGCGCCGTCCGAGGGCGGCAGCACTGCAGGCTTCATCCAATACGTCGATGGCTTTGTCGGGCAAAAAGCGATCGTGCAGATAGCGCACGCTGTATTCCACCGCCGCCTCCAATGCCTCGGGCAAAATGTCCACCCGATGATGTTCCTCCAGTCGGGGACACAAGCCGCACAAAATATCGTGCGTTTGTTTCGGCGTGGATTCCTTCAGCATCAGCGGCGCAAAACGGCGCTCCAGAGCGCTGTCCTTTTCGATGTATTTACGGTATTCTGCAAGCGTAGTGGCGCCGATCAGACGAATTTTGCCTCTGGAAAGAGCAGGTTTTAAAATATTAGCGGCATCCACCGCCCCCTCTGCCGCACCTGCTCCCATAATGGTATGCACTTCATCAATAAACAGCAGGATTTCCGGATTTTTTTCGCACTCCTCTACAATGGAACGAATACGTTCTTCAAACTCGCCTCTGTATTTGGTACCCGCCACCATAGCCGTCAACTCCAGCTGATAGACCTGCTTTCCCAGCAACGGCGGCGGTACCGTACCTGCTACGATGGCGGCCGCCAGACCCTCAGCCAGCACCGTTTTGCCAACACCCGGCTGACCGATCAGACAGGGATTGTTTTTACTGCGACGGCAAAGGATAACCATCAAGCGCTCCAATTCTTTTTCCCGACCGATGAGCGGGTCCAGCTGACCCAGTGCCGCCTTAGCGGTCAGAGAAACGCTGTATTTTTGCAGCATTTTGGGTGCTTTGTTGCGCCCCTCACCCATCGGATCCTGCAGGCGCAGTTTTTCAGTCACCGTTTCGCTGAGTGCCGCGGCATCCGCGCCCATTTTTTCAATCACAGCGGCCGCCGTGCACTGGTGCTCTCTGAGCAGTGCCGCCAACAAATGCTCCGTACCCACCTGCGTCTGCCCGTAACGTCTGGCCGCAGAAAAGCTCTGCTCAATAATGCGACGGGCACGCGGCGTCATATCTCCTGCAGACAAAGCGCGTGGTGTACCTCGCCCGACCAGAGCAACCACCTTCCGTTCTGCCTTTTCAAAGGTGATGCCTCTGGAAAGCAGTAATCTGGCACCGATGGAGTCCCGCTCTCTGAGAATGCCCAACAGCAAATGCTCACTACCGATATACGTATGCCCCAGCGTGCCGGCACACTCCATTGCCTCCCCCAAGGCCAGGGCTGCTTTTTTGGTAAATCTATCCATCTTTTCCCTCCGAAAGCGTAACATATTATAAATATAGTTTTGCCGATAAAATCCAAAACAAACATCTCTCTTCTATTTTATGTCACGCCCCGTTGTCCACTTGCCCAAAACCGTCACGTCGCACCGAGAAACAATGAACAAGTGAAGGATTTCCGCTCTGCGGAAATCAAATTTAACTTTTGGGGTCTGACCCCTAAAGTAAAAAACCACGCGACTAGTCGCGTGGTTTAAAAGAGGTTAAGCAACAAATAATTCACTCACTCGTGCTCAGCACTGTTTTTCAGCCAAAAATCACCACAGCCGAATGACAAAGTGTAGCATATGGTTTGTTCCAAATCGTCCGATTCATAAATCATATACATTTTTTCATCCGCACTGCAATTATAAAAAACATTATTTGTATAACTGTCAAAAGCTTGTCTTTTTAATTTTTCTATTTCCGAGAAATATTCTTGTTTGTTTTTAAATACCGCTTCTAAGCGGATATGATACGCCTCGCTAAACGCCGAGGGGATCAGAATTGTTAAAATGATAGAACAAACAAAAAGAAGTGAATCCCCAACCGCAAAGTATAAGTAATTACATTCAAGATTATCAATAATTACAAAATCCACATATAACAGCAGATGCACAATCCAGTATAACAAAACCGAAGCGGCAATAATACATTTTTTCTCATTTTGTGTCCTCAAAATATCAAACACAAGGGAACGGCGTTCCCTTGTGTTTATATCAATTTACATTTGCTCGGGGGCGGTGATGTTCATCAGCGCCAAGGAGTTTTTGAGGGTCTGACGAGCGGCGATACACAAACCGATACGCGCATCACGCAGAGCCTCGGCCTCGTTTTTGATGGGGCAGGCATTATAAAACTTATGGAATGCCGCCGCCAGTGCCTCGCAGTATGCGGTGATACGGGAGGGCTCTCTGGCCTCTGCGCCGGATACAATTTCCTGCGGCAGCAGGGCGATCTGACGGATGAGATCTCTCTCTTCCCCGCTTTGCAAGAGCGCAAAGTCGGGTGTGCCGCTGTATGCAATGTCGTTTTGCTCCAGATTGCGCAGGATGGAGCAGATACGAGCGTGAGCATACTGAACATAGTACAGGGGGTTTTCGCTGTCCTGACGGGTAGCCAGTGACAGATCAAAGTCCATTGTGGTATCGCTGGCGCGGGAATTAAAGAAAAATCTGGCCGCATCTACGGGAATCTCGTCCAGCAAATCGGACAAAGTGATGCTCTTACCTGTACGCTTGCTCATACGGACAATCTCGCCGTCACGCATCAGGCGAACCAACTGCATCAACACAAACTGCAGTTTATTTTCATCCAGACCCAGTGCGCGCATAGCCGCCCAGAAGCGCAAGGTGTGTCCGTGGTGGTCTGCGCCGAAAACGTCGATCACTCTGTCAAACTTACGCTCAACAAACTTATGTCTGTGATAAGCGATATCCACGGCAAAGTAAGTATAAAAGCCGTTGGCCTTGACCAATACCTCGTCCTTTTCGTAGCCGAAGTCGGTGGCTTTAAACCACTTGGCGCCCTCTTTTTCATACAAAGCGCCCTTTTCCTCCAGAATGGCGACGGTCTCGGCCACATAGCCGCTCTTGTGCAGACGGCTCTCACGGAACCATTCGTCATAGCTGATCTTATATTTTCCCAGATCGCTCTGCATTCTGGCGATATTCTTCTCCAGACCGAATGCCACCATCTGCGCAGTGACGTCCTCCTCGGAAAGGCCCTCAATATCGGGCGTAGCTTTCAAAAACTCGTCGGCCAACACCTTGATATCATCACCGTGATAGCCGTCCTCGGGAAACTCTACATCCTGACCCAGTTGCTGTAACAGGCGGATATGCAAAGACTTACCGAACAAGCTGACCTGATTGCCCGCATCGTTGACATAAAACTCTCTGTGTACATCAGCACCCGCCCAATCCAAAAGAGAAGCAAGGCAGTCACCGATAATGCCGCCCCTGGCGTTGCCCATATGCATGGGACCCGTGGGGTTGGCGGAAACAAATTCCACCATCACTCTCTCGCCGTGGAAGCGATCGCTTCTGCCGTAATTCTCTCCGCGCTCGAGCGCCGTGTTCAAGATGGTAGCAAAATAGCTGTCCTCCATCTCAAAATTGATAAAGCCTGCTCCTGCCACGCTGACAGCTTTGACATACTCGATCTTACCCAGTGCCTCTACCAGTTTCTCACCGATGGCGCGAGGCGGCAGACGGAATACTCGGGCATGCTTCATTGCAAAGTTGGTGGAGAAATCGCCGTTGGTGATATCCTTGGGGATCTCCACGTCAAACTCTGCCAACTCTCCCTCGGGCAGTACTCCGCTCTGCTGCAGGGCGGCGGCCGCCTGCAGGATGTTTTCCCTAATGGCGTTCATCATATACAAAATAGGGTTTTCCATAGCTTTTATATCCTCTCTGTTTCAAGTTTCAGTGTGACGTAATGAATGAGACTGTCAGCGGTATAGAGCGCATATTTGGCGCTGATATTTTCACCGTCAATGTTCAGCTTTTTGGTTTTGACTCTCATAGACAAGGTACCGTACGGCGTGGGATAGAGCAGGTCGGTTTCCTTATCACAATTTAGTTCTAAGGTATACCCGTTTTGAAAAATGAGTACCCTCTTTTTTTCAATCTGAATGCGCCGCTGAGTCAATTTGAGCAACGCTTTGTCCCCACGGGACAACAAAGTGCCGTTCTCGCAGATGGTATCCGGCACTTCCCCCTCCGCCCTAAGCGTAAGGGTCACCCGAATATCAATAGGCTTCGATGTCAATTCTCTCCACCGCTTCCTTTATATCTTTTTTTAAGAAGATCCTTGCCGTATCCGCAAATCCCTCCGGCGAATCGGACACGAAGAATCGCTGTTCTCCGCCGTCGGCGGCGAGCAAGCCGTCCTTTTCCAGCCGATCTGCCAGACAATGTGCCGCTTCTGCGGCGGCGTTAATGAGCTTAACGTCCTCGCCCACGAAAGTGCCGATGGCACGCTTGAGCAGCGGATAGTGGGTACATCCCAAAATGATGGTATCTGCCCCAAAGGAAAGCGCCTGATGCAGATAATGAGCCACCGTTTCCTTGACAATAGGGTCATCCTCACGAATGTGCCCATTTTCCACCAGCGGCACAAACAGCGGACAAGGTATACTCAACACCTGCACGCCTTGCCCCAAAAGCCGCTCCCGATACGAGCCGCTTCGAATGGTGGCAGGGGTACCCAGTACCGCAATCTTTTGGTTTTTACTGGCAGACAGTGCCGCCCCAACCGCGGCATCCACCACACCGATGACGGGTACGGAAAGCGTATTCTGCAACGCCTCCATCGCCACGCTGGACACGGTGCCGCAGGCAACCAGTATCGCCTTGGGGTCAAACTGCATCAAAAATCTCGCATCCTGCAGTGCATATTTAATTATCGTTTCTTTAGAGCGGGTGCCGTAGGGTACACGACCGGTATCGCCGAAATAGACCACATCTTCCTTTGGCAAACATCTGGCCAGCTCCTTGACGGAGGATAGTCCACCCAGCCCGCTGTCAAATACTCCCAGCATTTATTCGAGCCCTCTCTCCATAGCGCCCTCGATCAGAGCTTTCATACAATCCTTACCTTTGATGCCGTATGCGGCCATCAGCTTAGGATACATGCTGATGGCAGTATGACCGGGAATGGTATTGATCTCATTGAAAAGTATATTCCCCTCTTTGGTCACAAAAAAGTCAACGCGGCTCATACCTGCACAGTCCAGTATCTTAAAGATCTTGGCGGCATAGGTGCGCAATTTCTCAATGGTTTCCTCGCTGACACGGGCGGGAATGTAGAGCTTGGAGGTGTCGTCGTTATACTTGGCATCATAGCTGTAAAATTCGGCGGTAGGCTCGATCTCACCGGGCAGGGACACCACGGGATCAAATCGGCTGCCAAGCACCGCCACCTCAACCTCCTGACCCTCTATAAAGGCCTCTACCACAACCTTAAAGTCGTGCTTTGCAGCCTCATTGAGTGCGGCAAGCAGCCCCGCTTTATCCTTTGCTTTGCCAATACCCACCGAAGAGCCGGCCGAGCAAGGCTTAACAAATACAGGGTACTCCAGTCCCTCCATCGCGGCCTCAGCCGCACCCTCGGGATCAAGGGCAATATCTCTTGCAAAGCAATAGTTCCACTTAGCTTGCGGAATGTCATATTTTTCACAGATCACCTTGGTGATCATTTTATCCATACAGATGGCGCCGCTGGTCATAGAGCAGCCCACCTGCGGCAAACCTGCCAACTGACAGAGTGCGGCGATCGAGCCGTCTTCGGCGTTTTTGCCGTGCATTATGGGAAAGACCACGTCCACCGGCAACTGCTCGCCGTCAGCAAACTGAAGTCCGCGCAGTCTGCTGTCAGGGGACAGCACGCAGGGACGGTTGCCCTCTTGCTTTTCCCAGGACAGATCTGCCATCTCCTCAGGAGAAGCACAGGTATACAGCCATCTGCCGCTCTTAGTCACACCGACGGTATGTACCTCATATTCTCTTCTGTCAATTTGGCTTGTAACATATGCGGCGCTGTGACAGGCAACCTCATATTCACTGCTTCTGCCGCCGAAAATGACCAATACTCTCATTCTCTTTTCTCCTCTATATATTAATCTAAGACATAATCATACATATTAATTATATATAAACAATATGTAAATGTAAAGAGCTTTTGCAAAAACTTGACAAATCCCCCTTACTATCTTAAAATATATCTGTTCCCATTTTAAACAATTCTCAATATGCGCCCGTAGCTCAGCAGGATAGAGCGTTCGCCTCCTAAGCGAAAGGCCGCGCGTTCGAATCGCGCCGGGCGTGCCAAAAACGGTGAGATGAATTTCGCCTAAAAGATAAAAGAATAGAGCATAAAGGAAATTTCCTTTATGCTCTATTCTTTTACTTTATAAACCTTTTTGTACAGCAGGCGCTTGATCTCTGCAAATTCTTTGAGGGAAAGGGACGAACCGTAGCTCATCAGCATCAAAGGAACAGGCGTTTTTCCTGCGGAGATGGCGGGCTGCACATAGGGGTAATCGTTAAGAAAAAAGCCGTGCCGCCGATAAAATCCGATGCGGCGATGCGTCAGCTCATCCACAGGCGGCTCAACCTCGAGGCAAACCGTTGTTTGCAGGTGAGCAAGTAACTCTTGCAACATTTTGCCGCCAATGCCGCCGTTGCGGCAGGCAGGCTCAACCGCAAAATGCTCGATAAAAGCGATGCGCGCCCATTGCCACACTGCCATAAAGGCTGTGATCTTTCCCTCTTGCTCGATCACATAGATCTCGTAAGCAGAATCGTCCAGCAACGCCCGTTGTTCGGCGTAGGGGCGGCGCTCATCTATGGGAAAGGATGCCTCCATCAAGGAAAACACACTGTCAAATTCTTCTGTTTTTAACCGTCGAAGCATATCAGTCTTCAAAATTCAGTTTCATTTGCGGTAGATCGATAATGGAAAGCAGATGCTTTTTTTCCCGATAGATGGAAGACAAGAGCAACGCTTGCGGAGCCGCCAGATCAAGACCTCTATGATCGTAGAGCATCATAATCATACCGTTCTCCACATCGGCAAAATAAATGCGGCTGCCGTATGTTTCCTCATCTGCCAGAATGGCAGAAAACAGCACGGTATGCGGTACGCTGTGCGCAGGCACGGCATAAACGGTACGGGTATATACGGTCAGCTCTCCCGTTTCACTGTCGTAGTGTTCTACCGGATAGGCGGCGCTCTCAAAATCCGAAAGCGCTTTTTTTACCTTGCCCTCGGCCTCGGTTTCCAAAACAATGAGCATCTCGTGATTTTTAGGGAAAGCGGCGGCAAAGATCTCCTCCGCACGAGCCAGCGCCTCTGCGCCCTCCACCTCTCTGCCCAGTTCAAAGCGCAGCCCGTAGGGCAGGCAATAATACAGCGGATAGGGAAAGTTGTCAATTTTATATTTACGAAAAACCTGTCTTAATTTACTGTCAGGCACAAAAGAACACCTCTATTTATTAAATTTGTTCATCGTCCGATCCAGACTCTCAGAAAAGAACGATTTAAAAAGTGTGGGCATTTTATCAAGAACGGCCTCAATATTTTCTTTATCCTCTCCGTCGGGATTGCCCAGCACCCAATCCGCCAGATCGTAGTCGGGATGGGGCTTGGCGCCCACGCCCACCTTGACGTGCATAAAGGCATCGCTGCCGAGATAGGCGATCACGCTTTTAATGCCGTTATGTCCGCCTGCCGATCCCTTGGCGCGAATGCGAAGCTGACCGGGCTTTAAAGATACATCGTCAAAGATGACAAATACATCCGAAGCGGGTATCTTATAAAATTTGGCTACCGCCAACACGCTCTGCCCCGAATTGTTCATAAAGGTCTGGGGACGAAGCAAAATAACCTCTTTGCCAAACAGTTCGCCCATAAAAAGCTCACCGTCAAACTTATTTTTTTTCTTACTGTTTTCCAGATGGGAAAGCAGCTTCTCAATGGCCATAAAGCCAACGTTGTGGCGCGTTTTTTCATACTGAATACCGGGATTGCCCAAGCCCACAACCAGAATTCTTTTCGGTTTGCGAAACATTCTATTTTCCTTTCCGTTGTCTGATATCGTCGCCCATAAACCGCAGGTAAACAAACCCGCCCATAAATCGGGAAACTATGCGCTGACCGTAATATTCTTCCAGCTCCTTAGCACCGAAATTGGAGGAAAATACCATCTTTTTGCCGCTACGCAAACGTCTGTCGATGACGTCCCCCAGTACCGATGTTGTAAACTGTGTGCGAAACTCCGTTCCCAGATCATCCAAAATCAGCAGATCTGCCTCATAGAAAGGCTCCATGATTTCAGGACGCTCACCGAATTTTCCTGCCTGCACACGAGAGCAAAACTCTGCGGCACTGATATACACCACGGTATACCCCTGCTCCAGCACGCTATTGGCGATGGCAGAGGACAAAAAGGTCTTGCCAAGCCCCGGTGTACCCACAAGCAACAAGTTTTTACCGGGACGGGAAAAGTTGTCGGCAAATCCCTTGCAGACATTATAAATCTTCTCGATCTGCTTACGGGGGCTGACGCCGAAGGTCGGCTCTGTCTGTGTGCTGTAATACTCAAAGTTGAAATTCTCAAACCGCTCGTGCGCCGCAGTCACCGAGAGGTTGGCATTGGCAAGATTTTCCTCGATCATACGCTTTTGAAAACACTTGCAGTATCCACCCTTGACCTTACCCGTATCCTCGCAAACGGCGCACTCAAAATGCGGTTCAATATCCGCGCCTCGCATCAATTCTTGGCGACGAGCGGAGATATCCGCCATCGTTTTTTGGTATGCCGTTTCATCCACCTGACCCGCAAGACGACCACGGAAATACTCGGCAGAAGTCGAGGCGGCTTTGGCATCCAGCTCTCCCAAGGCAGGGCAGGCTGTATAGAGTGCCTCTTTCCGTCTGGCGGCATCCTCCTGCGCCCGCTGGCGCTTGAGAGAAAACTCTCTGTTGATTTTTTGCAAAATATGCTGATTCATATATTAATCCTCGTGTAGTTCAGCCACAGCGGCCAGCTCAAATTCCGAAAAATCCGTGCTGCTTTTGGTTGCGGTTTGTTTTTTCTCAATTTGCTCGGGTGTCTTCCAACCCTTAGTGTGCCAATCCGAAAGAATACCGTTGATGTAGGGGAAGGACAACTTTCCCTTGGCATCCACGCAGACCTCATAGGCCGCCTCGATCATCTCAAAGGGCATACCCCACTGCTCTCGCCAAGTGGCAATAAATTCCTTTTCTTTTTTACTCAGGGCTCGTCCCGCTATACCGAACGCCTCCGCCACCTTGTGTTCGTCCTTGGCCAGTTGCTCCATATGACGGATATAACTGTCCGCCTTTTCAAAAGAATCTATGCCGCGGTCGTGCCAATCCAGCGCCACACGCTCAATATAACGGAAATTTTTCTTTCCCATACCGGCACAAAAGCCCAAAAGCTGCAGTACCAGATCTCCGCCAAAACCCAAATTGTCATATATGCCGTACAGTATGGAAGCATCGTTGTGATTGAAGATCTTACCCAATACACCTTGTGCAGCCTCAAGAATCTGCGCAAAATCCGCATCCTCTTCTTTGAGCGAAAGAATTTCATCGGAGGTGTAAGTAGGCAGTTTGATCTCCTGCACCGTTTCAGGTGCCTGCAGGCACAGCGTAGAGCCGCGACGACTCAGCAGCTTTTCCTTGACCCAAAAATCAATGGCACTATGTACCTCTGTAGTATCCAGTCTGCACTGCTTGGCAATATCCTCTTCCCTCATCGGCATTCCCTCAAAGCGTATAAGGCAGAGCATAACCTTAATCTGTGCGCCGCTGGCCACCGAAAGGTAGCCCTCCGCCAGCGAACTGGGTATTGAAATCATCGGCGGTAGTCCGCTCTCAAAATAAAATGCCATTATGCTCTCCTCCTCTATGTGTAATATTTATTGTACCAAAAATACTGCGTGATTTCAAGAATTACTTATTCACAGTTATTGCACACAGTTATGCACAAAAAACACTTTTCTCCCCCTTGAATTACCCGGACCGATATGTTATTATTAAAATAGTATACTTATTTGGAGGCATCAAATGTACGACGTACTGTTTATAACCCCCTCCTACCATCCTACTATGGTTGAGGAATTCGGCGGCACACTGCTGCTGGCCACTATATTAAAGCAAAAAGGACTCAAGGTACAGATTCACCGCTTTTTCGAAGCAGATACCAAAAGCGGCATTGACCTTTTTGTCGAGCAAACGGTAAAGATCATTTTGAAAAAAGACCCGAAGATTGTATCTTTTTACTGCCGCTGTGACTGCTTTCTGGCTAACCTGATGATCTCCCGAAGACTAAAGGAATTACGACCCGACATTTTCATTGTATTCGGCGGTCCTCAAGCAGACATTGCCGCTTATGATACGCTCAACGAGATCCCGTGGGTTGACTTTTGCTGCAAGGGTGAGGGCGAAACCACAGTCTATCCCCTCTTTTCCGCACTTTTGAGCGGCGGTGATCCTACAGCAGTTGCCGGTCTGTGCTACAGGGATGCTGACGGAAAAATCCGTCAAAACGAGCCTGCCGAGCTGATCGCCGATCTCGATACACTTCCCTTTATTGATTACAGTTTTATTCCCGATGCCGCTCTTCAGCACAGTCTGGGTCAAGGCACTGCCGCCACCATCGAAGTGGGTCGAGGTTGCCCCTTCAACTGCGCCTACTGCTCTTCCAGCCGTTTCTGGAAAAGAAAGTTCCGTATGAAAAGCGCCAAGCGCATCGTAGATGAAATGATCTATATGAACGAGCAGCTAGGCTTTACCAAATTTATTTTTGAACACGACCTGTTTACCGCCAGCAAAAAGAAAGTGTTTGAATTTACCAAAGCTCTCAAAGACAGCGGCAAGCAGTTTACATGGGCCTGTTCCTCCCGAGTTGACACGCTGGACGAGGAAACCATTGACGAGATGGCCAGTTGCGGACTTCGCTCGGTATTCTTAGGAGTAGAGAGCGGCTCAGACCGTATGCAAAAGCTCATGAACAAAAACCTCAAAAAAGAGGATATCATCCGCACCGTCACCGCACTGGGCAAGCGCGGCATCAAAATGACCGCTTCCTTTATCTATGCCCTGCCCGAAGAAACAGAAGAGGACATAGAACAAACACTGCAAATGGCCTACAAGCTGCGCACACTGGGCGCCAAGGTCATACAATTCCATCTTTGCGCTATTTTTGACGGAACAGAGTACTACTACCGCTATGCAGACAAGTTATCCCTATCCACCGCCAAGACCGATGTAGTGGGTGATTTCGGTGTGTTTGAGTGTCAGGATTTTATCAAAGAACACAAAAAACTCTTTTCCTATTGCTACGAATATAAGAGTGACATACGCGACCGCTATATTCTACTTGGAGAATACGGCACGCAAACCATCGCTATGTACAAAAAATTCATGGCTTTGATGCCGGAGCAATTTAAAAACAAAAAGCTCACTGAACTGGTGCTGGAAGTCATCGGTATGTACAATAAGCCGCCCGAAAAGAGCGGAGCGGAGATCATCAAAGATTATTGTCACCGCTATTTCACCGGCGAAACTCAGACAAAGATGGAGGCCATTTTTGACTTTTACATCGATCAACGGAAAGCCGTGCGTGACCCCGACTTTTTTATGGACGCCAAAGAATATCCCATTGACATCAATGCCGTAATCGCCAAAAAGAAATTGGACGATATCCCCCTGCAGCCCACACTGGTCTGCTTTAAAAAGCATGGCAAGAAGGTTGCGGTTGTTGCTACTCCAATGTAATATTAAACGGGTGTGATACTTTTGTATCGCACCCGTTTGCTGTTCTTTGGAAAAGACAATGAAGAAAAAATGACATCTTCATTCTCTTTTCCGCCTTAATTGAAAAAAATGTTTTTCGAGCTGTGATAAAAGGTAGCCGCTTTTCGACGACCGACCAGTAGTAGGTCGTCGCCCGAGATTGGCGGCGGAACCTTTCCGCCTTAATTGAAAAAAATTGTTTTTCGAGCAGTGATAAAAGGTAGTCGCTTTTCGACGACCGACCAGTAGTAGGTCGTCGCCCGAGATTGGCGGCGGAACCTTTCCGCAAAAAAGGTGTTTGTCCT
>JAFZEA010000012.1 GCA_017560905.1 Clostridia bacterium | reverse complement strand
GCACCAAAAAAGAAGTAACTTTTGTCTACCAAAAGTTACTTCTTTTTTTATCCAAGCCGCAGGCTTGGCATATCATCACGACGCAGTCGTGTATATCATCGCCGTAGGAGCATATCATCAGCCGAAGGCTGTATTAACTGCGGCTTGATGAGATGCAACACTTTGTGTTGATGATATCCAATTCCTACGGAATTGATGATATCCAAGGCTTCGCCTTGATTTGTTTCGGGAAAGTAGTATAATTCTCTTGAAAGGAGTGTTTGTATGCCGAAAAATTATTTGCTGATATATTCCGAGCAGCTTGCAACAGAAATTGAATTGCTTTGTCAAAGTATTAAAGCACCATCTAACACTCTTTTCCAAATCCGTAAAAGTTCCAGCAGCGTTTATGCAAATATCCGCGAAGCAAATTATGGACAGAGTAAAGCGGATATGCTTTCAAAATTTGAAATTGCGCTTAAGGAATGTAGTGAAACCGAAGGATGGTTGCGCTTGTTGCTCAATACGAACGCGATTGATGAAGAAATCTATAAAAAGCATAGAAATCTCTGCGGACGAATCAGAAGAATGTTGATCGCAAGTTGTAAAACACTAAAGGAGAATTCAAAATGAAAAGATTATCGTGTATGCTAATGATCTGTTTTCTCGCTTTATCTTTAGCCGCTTGTGGTGGTATGTCGATATCCAGCAAAATGTATAATGAGATTTCCGATTGTGTAACAGAAAATGCGGATTCATTTTCTCCGGCAGAAGAAAACGAATTCTATGATTATAAAGCAACGGGGTTAAGTATTGGTGGAGTATATTACGGGTATTATTACTCTTCCGAAAACGAATGGTTACTGCCTGATTTTTATATCGGAAACGATTTGGAAAAGATTCAAAATGATTTACACAATGATGACGGGGGCGTATATTTCGGAAAGCCAAACAACGGCACGGATTGGTGCTTTATTAAAAAGATTTCTGATAACTGGTATTATTATGAGTTGCACTGGGCGTAAAACGAGGGATTCGCATACTTTTGGTCGTTCTTACCCTTGCTCACACAGAGGTGCTCACACAGAGTCACACACAGAGGGACGGTTCTCTTGTGTTATCTGAATTTTCTCACAATGTTAACAACACAACAGAACCGTCCCCTTGTGTTCAAAAAAGGCCATTATTGCCGTTTCAAGAAGGCTTCTTTCTACCATCTTCGTTCTGCTCAAGAACGACCAATTTTACGATAGCGATATCGCTATGCGTTCTTCTATTTGATCTTTCCTCTCTTTTTGGGGGGGCTTGTTTTAGTGCGCCCTTTTTTAGAGGGTTTTCACGCTAACCGTCCCCTTGTGTTTCCTTGTGTTTCAGATGTATCACGCCGGTGAAAATAGTTTAGAGGTTACCAATTTTAAAGAGACGGCTTTGACACCAATACAGGCCAAGGCGGCATATAATTTTGGCGTTTCGGCGCGATTGACGGCGGAGCAGCAGAGTGCTATAATGGATACAAATAAAGAAATACAGACAGGAGGCATAACAGATGGCAGTGAAAACACCGGAGTACTGGAAAGAGGAGCAGTATCAGCCGCTGGTGGAGGAGACTACAGCCTACGGCAACAAGGTACAAATACCGCAAAGCTTGCAGCTTGCTTGGAAGTATCACAAGTCGGTGATAGAAAATATGGTGAAACAATACGGGCAGGAGAAAGCGGTTGGATTGATGGAGAAACGAAAGCTGAGGGGGAAATCCGCGAGGGATTTGCGCAGCGTACTATTGGAAAAATACGAGGAATAAAGCTCAGCGGTAGGGATACTATAGGCAGAACGGTCAGTTCTGAGATTTTGGAGAAGTTTAAAGACACTATTTTTAAGGATGAAAATGGAAATCTGCTTTCACTATGGCACTGGACATCTGCAATATTTGATGAATTTGCAAATGGTGAGTTTGGTTTTCATTTTGGTACACTTAAAGCAGCGCACGATAGATACAGTCAAATCAAAGAAGAAAACCCGGATTTGCCCACAGGCGTGTATAAAGAAGTCTATTTGAATATCACTAATCCTATAGAAATGAGCGACGGAGCAGGAGAGTGGAGTGCGGCTTGGGTTGCTTTGCAACTTTTGGAAAACGGTATGATTTCCAAGGAGCAATACGACCATGTTTCAACGCTGAAAGGATTCTACGAAACAACCTACAGCAATCCGGCCGCTGAAGCAGTGCGTCAAATCTTAAAAGACAACGGCTACGATGGTATTATATACGCCAACCAGAGCGAGAACATAGGCAGTATATCGGTGATTGCTTTGGATCCCGATCAGATTCTGACGGTTGCCGAAAATGGCGTTCTTAAAGAAAACTGCGGCGTGAGTGAGTCGGACGGGCAGCATAACGAAAGCGGTATGGATCGGCAGAGTATGGATGCCGTTTATATGGCGGGTAAGACCGGTGCTTCTATTGAATCGGTGTATGACGGTGAGATCACCGAGACGGTGCAGAGCATCTACGAGGACGGCCAAAGAGACGGCGGAAAATACGGCACCACTACGGTTACCTTGCAAAAGGGAAAGGGGCAGTATACCGATACCTCCGGCTCTCGTTCCGAAATGGAAAACTTTTGGATTCGATTTGCCGAGAAGACAGGGATTGACGTGCAGCGCGTTTCCGAAATTGCCGTAAAATACAAAGACAGCAGCCTCAGTGAGAACGGTGCTGCCGGCAAATTTGTGGCGGATCTGCTCAAGATCTTGATCTCCGAAAAGGCAATGAGCGAGAAAAGAGCATTCGGGCACGAGTTGGGTGAGGCCTTGTTTGCTCTGCTTGGGGACGAGTTTGACAGTGTGGGTAACGTGCTGATCGATCACTATCTTTCTGAGCACACCGTGAAAGAATTGGATCTCCTCATCTTGGAGGAGCAGTCGAAATATGGCAAAGTCAGTCACACTACCTATCCCGCCGCCAAAAAAGAAGTGATCTGTAATCTGTTGGGAGAACTGATAGACAATGAGCGCAACTTTACCTCCTTGGTGGAATGGGTAAATGCTTCGGATATGAGCGCAAAAGAAAAGACCGGCTTTATTGATAAGATCAAAAAGCTGATCCAAAAGATCATATCGGCACTGCGCTCTGTCGGCAGCGGAGAGTATATCGGAACCGACAAGCAAAGTCGGGCGGCACTGCAAAAACCGAGCCGCGAAATGCAAGTAGTACTGCACGCTCTTGATGCCTTGGTCACTCGCCTGAACTCTCTGCAAAACGGCAAGACAGTCGAAATTCGAGGCACAGAAGGAGAGAGCCGTCATCAATTAGACGAAAACCTTGGGCAGCAGCTTGAGGACTGGAGAAAGCACTTTGGCAAAGCGGGCGGCACATATAATGGCAAATATTTTGAGTTGGGCACTACTCCCGATATTTTTGTTAAACACGGTGCGCCGAAGGTTGATCTTATTATGTATGAAGACTGCATTGTAAAAATCAATGGGCAGAAACATGAGATTCCATTGAGCGAGATAGCAAAACTTCCCAGTCAGCTAAATGATCCGATTCTTCTGTTTAAGGGTAGTGTGCCGAATAGTTTTGTGGCTTTGACAGAATTAAAGAATATGTTGGGCCATGATATTGTCGTGGCAGTTCATATTGATAAAAAATATAAGCGTAGTGTTATTAATAAAATAGCAAGTGTATACAGTAAAACCGATGAAAAAACTGATAGAAATAAAATAAAAGGATATGTTAATTATCAAATTGCAGCAGGTAATTTGATTGATGCGAGCATAAAAAAAGCACCGTTGTGGTTTACGAACAGAGGGCTCCAATTGCCCAAGTTGGTTCAAACCATCATCGATGCTAACACCAAGATAACACAAAACGATCCCAGTGTCAAGAATAATTCTATGCAGAAATCTCAAAATAATTCCGGAAGCGGGGAATTATCTATTGATACTGAAACGGTAGACGAAACTGCGCTGGCAGAAGCGACTGAAAAAAGCAATGCGCAGCGCGAAAAAACATTGGGAAAGTACACCGCTCAGATGGACGAGTCGGCAAGTGTGAACGGTGAGTCGCCGCAGGACGAACGTTTTCTGTATGAAACTCTGATTAAAAAGCCTCGGATGAAAATAGTGACGGTAGACGACACAATTCGTTTTGATAAGAGTAAGCCCAAAGCCAGAGATGTTGTGGTGGAATTGGCAATTGATGAGTGCAAAAAAATAGGATCAGTAAATACAAATGGAAACGTTCTGATTTATGTTGACGATTTAGAGACAAATGTTATGATGAGCAAGAAAGGACTGCGGCATTCTTTGGATAAACGATTTGACCTAATTGCTCCTTTTACCGTGAAAGCGGGAGAAATAATCAAAAATGCCATTTTGTTGAACGAAGCAGATCCTCTCAATAAAAATGTCACAGACGATTTGGTTCTTGTGAGTTTGGCTAAAAACCAAGATAATAAGCCTATAGTTGTTAGGTTTATGGTTGACAGAATAACAAACGAGCTTAACGAAGTTGATATTCTACATGCGATTGATATAAAAAAAGGACCAGCTGCCCACAATGGGCCCCACATCGCGGATGTACCGCTAGAGGTTACTGGTCACGATATCAGTATAGTCGATTTTTTGGATTATGTCAATTACTATTTTCCAGATGTTTTATCAATGGATGTTTTAAAACATTACGGTCATAGCAAACGTCCCGAAAGCGAATTGCAAGGAGTGCGTTATTCTTTAGAAACTGAAACGGCAGACGAGACCGACGTGGAAAGACTGCGAGCCGAGGGAGAAGCACTGAAGGCACAGAGTTTGGGTAAATATACGGCGCAGATGGATGCGCAGGCACGTGAAAGCGGAAGACTGCCGCAGGGTGAACGGGCCCGGCGGGATATTGCGGTGCCTCGTAAGGTGAACGGCAAAAAGACGATGCGCTGGGCGAGAACGTTCTTTGAAAGCGGGGTCGGCGAGCCGGATATGGTAGACCCCATCGCAGAAGAACTGCTCAACGAGGGACTTGCCTATAAGGTGATCGGTAATAACAAAGCCATCGATGTGGCGGAGAAGATCGTTGAGTTAAAGGGCTATGAGGGCGCGATCAATGCCTTTGCCGCCGACGTGGATGCAGGCAAGCTGTCCAAGGAAGTGGTGGCGCTGGGACAAGTGCTGCTGAAGGTGGCAGCGGAGAAAAAAGATGCGCACAACTTTAAAAAGTTGGTGGTGATGCTCTCCGAGATCGAGACCATTGCCGGACAGACGGTGCAGGCCGCCTCTATGCTCAAGCGTATGGACGGGGAGACCAAGCTGTTTGCCGTAAAGCGCTTGGTGGATAAGCTCAATAAGGAACTGGCCGAAGGCAAATACGGTAAAAAGGGTGCAGGGATGAAGATCACCATTGAGGACGGCGACGGCAGCGAAAATGTGATCCGTGTGGATCCCGATCTGATCGCCCGCCTGCTGGAGGCGGGGGAGGATACCGCTGTTGCCGATGCCGTGGTGGTAGAGATCCAAAAGGATATCGGGCGGCAGATGCCGCACAGCTTTAATGATACTTGGAATGCGTGGCGATATCTTTCAATGCTGTGCAATCCCACGACGCACATTCGAAACTTTATCGGCAATGCGCTGTTTATGCCGGTGGTGAGAATGAAAAACAGCATCAAGCGCGTAATCGAGCTGATGGCGGTACACGGTGAAAATAAGGAATACACGACCAAGCTGTTGCCTGCCTCCAAGGCGGCGCGCCGCTTTGCCAGAGCAGATGCCGAAAAGATGGAGACTATTCTCAAAAGCGGCGGTAAATACAACGAGCAAGACGTGACGGAACAGATGCGCCAAAAGCTCCCCGGCTTTTTAAACAAGATCAACCATTGGAACAGTGCGGCGATGGAGTGGGAGGACTGGGTATTCCTGCGCTATCATTATGCCTCGGCACTGGCAAGGTACATAGATATCAATCATATCGATCCCGACAGCATCACCGACGTGCAACTCAAACGGGCCAGAGATCACGCTACCCGCGAAGCGCTCAAGGCCACCTACCGTGATGCCAGCCGATTGGCTACGGCGATCAACCAATTCTCCAAAAACAACGGCAGAGTGGTGGAAATGATCGTGGAGGGTATACTGCCCTTTAAGAAAACGCCGATCAATGTCCTTCGGAGAGGTATGGAGTACAGCCCCGTCGGGCTGATGGACACTATGCTGCGCGGCGCCGTCCGTGTAGTCAAAGGAGAGATCACGGTAAACGAGTGGGCAGACGGCTTTGCTGCCGGACTGAGCGGCACGCTGATCATGGCACTCGGCGGCTGGCTGTGCGCTATGGGCATTTTACAGGGCGGCTTCGGGGTGGACGATGATGACAAAGAGGACAAGGCACAGGACGACCTTAAAAAGCTCAGCGGTGTGCGGGAGTATTCCCTGCGCATCGGAGACGTATCTTATACCATAGACTGGGCGGCGCCGGTGGCGATCCCGCTGTTTATGGGTGTTGAATTATGCGAGGCACTCAAAGAAGAAAGCGGCAATATGTGGGACAAGGTATGGGACGCTGTTGTGGACGGTACCGACGTCATCGTCAATATGTCTATGCTGGACGGTCTGCAGGGCACCATCGATGCCATTAAATATGAAGACAGCTCAGTACTGGCGATCGTAGAGAACAGTGTGATCAATTACTACGGGCAAGCATTGCCTACGCTGTTTGGCAAAACCGCCAGCTTCTTCGACGGAACCGGCCGCAGCAACTACATTGATAAGGACAGTTTTTGGCCGGAGACGGTGCAGCGCATCGCCAACAAGATTAAGGCCAAGGCACCTGTATGGTCTGCCACCAGAAATGCCTATGTCGATGAGTTTGGCAGAGAAACGGTGGAGAACAACTGGGCTTTGCGCTTTGTACAGAATTTCATTTCCCCCGGATATTATTCGGTGATCCGTTACGGAGAGCTGGAGGAGCTGATGAGTGAGATCTATGCCGAAGCTGACGAGCCTGCCATCATTCCCACGGTTGCAGACAAGAGCTTTAACGTTAAGGGTAAAAAGGTATATCTGAGCGCCAAAGAATATGAGACCTTTGCCAAAGAGCGGGGAAAAGTTGCTTATGATATTATGACAAAGATGATACGCTCCCGCAACTTTGATGCTCTGAACTACAACGAGATGCAGGACGTGCTGAAAAAAGCCTATGAGTATTCGGGAGCTCTTGCCAAGAGCAAAGTCAGTGATTATAAGCTGGATGACTGGCAAAAAGAGGCATATGCGCTGGAAAAGCAAGGGGTCAAGGTTTCTGACTTTATTCTCTACAAATATCAGACCAAGGACAGTGAGAACAGAGCAGAAGCGTTCCAAAAGCTGCGCAGTATGGGGCTTAGTGAAAAACAAGCGTTTGATTACGTGGGCAGGATACAGCCTACGTTTAAGAGCCGAACGGAAGGCACCGACTACGTGGCAAAGGATATCTACACCTCTATTGTATCCGGCGGCACGATGCACAAGATAATCTATACCAACATTCTGAACGCCAAGATCAAAGCGGGCAAGACCGAGAAAGAAGCCAAGAGCTCGATCAGAAGCGAGCTTACCGAATGCTTCAAGTCGGCCTATCTGAATGCAAAAAATGACACGGAACGGATAAAGATCCGCTCTCAGATATTCCAAAGCGGTGCCTACGGTACGCAGGCAGATGTGGACAAAACGATCACGCAATGGGTCAAGGATTCTAAAAAATAAAAAGGGGCTGTCTCACTTTTCTTAGTGAGACAGCTCCATTTTTATGGCTTATAAACTTTCCAGCTCAGTGCCTGTCCGCAGCGATCACAGTAGCTCTGATATTCACGTTCCATAGTGCAGCTGCAGTGGGGGCAGACGGGGTAGTAACAAGCGTTTGGAAATCTTACGCTTTTGCTTACCGCCATAGGGAGGCGGTAAGCAAGGGCGATCTTACTTTTCATATTCGTCCTCTCTTGCGGCGGCAAAGAGCTGCTCGATCTCATTCAGCATCTGTTTGGGATCGTCGCAAAATTCCAACAGATATATAGTAAAGGTAAGCGTGCCGCACATATGCTTACCGTGCTCGATGTCTGCATAGGAGCGCAGATCCATCAGCAACAGCTCTGCCATTTTCTCTTGGATGAGGTTGTGATTCTTTCGGTCGGTCACGATCTTGTCGTGTAGGTACTTTTTGAGTACTGCTTCGTAGGTCTTTCTCATGTCGGTCTCTCCTGTTTCGTCAAAATAGTAGCAAAACAGACAATTCTTTTGAATGAGCCTACACTCACAATCGAATTATTTATTTTGCCGACCAACACATCTAATTGTTATGTACCTATTCCTCCGTGCCGATGTCAGTGAGTACGGCCATAATGTCGGCATAGGGCATAGCGTAGCGCTGATTGAGGTATCGCTGAGAAGCGCCCAGCTCTCCGTCGGGGCCGCCCATCAGACTGACGATCAGCTTGGCGGTGCGCGCATTGGGGCGCTTGATGTCTACGGGGCATTGCAGTTTCTTTTCATATTTCCACATACTTTATTCTCCTCTCTCCCAGGGCCAGGGCTCGTTGATCCAGTCCCAATGGTTCTTGTCCGTGACGTCTTCACGGGTGAGGGGACCAAACAGAGCGGTATACTGTTCTCTCAGGTGCTTGGCTTGTGCAAGCGCCTTGTGGTAGTAGTTCAAAGCCTGGGTGTCACGGGAATGGGTGTCCAGAAACAGCGCGGCATCGTGCGCAGCAAAGTCTGCTGCCTGTACCCGTCTTAAAAGTTCGGCTCTGGTCATTTTTTGTGGCCTCCTTCAAAGGGTAGGTGCAGGGCGGGAAACAGTGTGCCTGCCTGCAACGCATCATCCGGGTCGTATACAATGGTCCATTTTTGCGGCGGGACGTATGCCATCGCCAGCGGCAAGGGCAATTGTCCGGCGGTACCGGTCATTTCGGCAGCCATCACCGGAAAAAAGGACGCGAATTTGTCGAATTGTTCTTGCATATTTTTTATCTCCTTTTGTTATTGAAACGGCCGTTTCAATGTCATTGTATGAAAGTGAGGACTTTGGGTGAAAAATAATAAAAAAGGAGGCGGAAAAATGAAAAAAACATTTTTGCTCGGCGCACTGGGATATGGATTGCTTGAAATATTGTGGAGAGGATATACCCACTGGAGTATGCTGTTGACGGGCGGGGCTTGTCTGTGCGGTATGCGGCGCATATGCCGCAGTAATAAAGGCATTTTGCACTTGGCCGCAAGATGCGCCGTCTTGATCACGGCGGCGGAGTTGGGGGTGGGTTTGCTGGTCAACCGAAAAAAACAGGTGTGGGACTATTCTCGCTTGAGGGGCAATCTGTCGGGTCAGATCTGTCCGCAATACAGCGCACTTTGGTTTGCGCTTTCACTGCCGATTGTGTTATACTATAAACGAAAGAAAAGGAGGGGTGCATTATGACAAAATTTACCATTCTGTCGCATAACGGGGAGGATACGGTGCAGTGTTATCTGGAAGTGCCCGAAAATCCCTGCGCTATCGTGCAGATATGCCATGGTATGTGCGAGTATTACGGTCGATATGAAAATTTTCGAAACGCCTTGCTGAGGGCAGGCTTTGCCGTCTGCGGACATGATCACGCGGGCCACGGCGCCAGCGCGAGGGATAAACGCAGATACGGATACTTCGGCAAAAAAGACGGATACCGTGTTTTGGTAGAGGACACCCATGCTGTCAGCATCTACGTAAAAGAAAAGCTGTCGGGGTTACCGTTGTTTTTGATGGGACATTCTATGGGTTCTTTTGTGGCAAGGGATTATATAAGCGCTTACGGAGAGGAACTTGCGGGAGTCATACTGATGGGTACGGCGGGTCCCAACCCTGCGCTGGGCGCCGGTCTGGCGCTGGCCAAGAGCATCCGCGCCCTTAAGGGGGAAATGCATCGATCCGCCCTGATACACAAACTGGCGTTCGGCCGCTATACCTCACGCATTGCGGAGGTGGACACGGGATATGAATGGATCAGCCGAGATGCGGAGGTCATTGCAAAATATGCCGGGGACGAGCAATGCACGTTTATTTTTACCGTGGCAGGATTTATTGACCTATTTACGCTGCTTGGCAGAGTTAATTACAAAAAATGGGCGGACAGTGTCCCCAAAGAGCTGCCTGTTTTGCTCATTTCCGGTAAAGAAGATCCCGTGGGTGATTACGGAAAAGGCGTCGATATAGTATACGACCGTCTGGCACGGGCAGGCGTGGAAAATACAGAAGAAATTCTTTATGATGATATGCGCCACGAGGTTCTCAATGAGTACGGTCGGGAGCAGGTGGAGCAAGACTTGATCTTATGGCTTGAAAAACGGCTGTAAGTTTTGCTTGTTCAGTACACCGCCACCGATCAGAAAGAGCAGAAAAACAGCCATATAAACCGTTGCCGCCAAGAGCAGATTGGAAACCCATACGCTGAGAAAGTGCGCCGTCAGTACCCCTGCCAACGGAAGGATTACGCCTTGCTTTATGGGCGGAGTGCAGTCGGTGACACGGATCAGGCGGCGCAGACCCAACAATGCTACACTGCAGTTGCTGATGGCCATAATGCCGAGAAATGCGGACAGTCCTCCCCGCGGCACCCAAAAGAAGACTAGGGCAATACGAACAAGCGAATCGGTGGTGGAATAGCGCAGAGATGCCATTTGCTCGCCGATGCCTTTGAGAAGACCGTCGGTAATGCAGTCCAGATACATAAACGGAATGACGGGGGAGAGCCATTTGAGGATATTGCCCACGCTTTCCGAGTGGTAGATCAGCTCGCCCAAGGGTTCGCCGAAACGAAAAAACAGCCCTCCCATCATCACCGAAAAGATAAAAGTGACGGTCAATGTGGTGCGGGTCAGCGTGCGGATGCGTTCCTGCCGGCGCAGTGTGGCGGCGGCAGTGAGTTCGGGAATCAGCAGTCCTGCCAAAGAACTGAGAAAAGAAGAGGGAAACATGATCAGCGGCAACGCCATGCCTTTGAGCGCACCGAAATCTCCCAGTGCGCCCAGACGCTGACCGCTGAATTTTTCCAGAGAAACGGGAACCAGCAGATTTTCTCCCGTATGCAGCAGGGATGAGATGTATTTTCCTGCGGCAATGGGCAACTGTATGGGTAAAAAGCGAGCGTAGACATTGTCAGGCGATTCTTCGCCTTGCGGTATGCGGCGGCAATCTTTTAAATAAAAAATCAACAGACAAAGCGCGGCGGCCGCTTCGCTGAGGGTATTGCCCACAAATACGATGTTGCAGGCGGCGGCATCTCCCAAAGCCACGTAGCGGTCGATCAGCAAAGCTACCGCTCCGATGCGCACGGCTTGCTCGGCGACTTGCGCCAGGCAGGAGTAGCGCACTCGCCCCACTGCCAAAAAGTAACCGTTGTAGACCGCACTGATCGACATAAAGGGAAGCCCCAGCCCCAAGATGCGGAGCCCTGCGGCGCTTTCGTGCGCTTTGAGAAGATGGTGGGCAATGCCTCCCGCGCCTCCCAGAAAAACAATGCTCACCAACGTTCCCAGCGCAACGCTCCATCCCAGAGAAAACCGCAGGATCTTGTTTACCGTGCGTCTGCTGCCTTGTACGACGGCGCCGCTGACCAGTCGTGTGACGGCGATGCTGATACCTGCCCCGGCAAAAGCACTGCCCAACATATAGACTGACAGGATCAGCTGATACAGACCCATACCCTCTTCTCCAAGCTTTGAGCTGAGGTAAACACGGTAGCCCATCCCTACGGCGCGCATTGCCGCTGCGGTCAGTGTCAGCCACAGCGCACCCTTGATAAATCTCTTTTTTGACACATCTGAGCCCCCCGAAATTGATACGTTTATTACTCAAATTTATGTTCTGTTTTCGAAAAAAATGTGAGGTTGTGTTGTAAAAATAAAAAAAGGGTTGTAAAAATATAGAAAATAATATACAATATAGTATGTGTAAATATATTACTCTGCAGAATTGGAGGAAAATTATATGGTCCAACTAAAAAATCACAACGGAGAGATCACTGTATCCGAGAACGTTTTTGCCACGATCGTGGGCAGTGTTGTTAACAACTGCTTCGGCGTTGTCGGCATGGCGGCCGCAGGTGCTAAGGATGGCCTGGTATCTCTTTTGAAAAAAGAAAACTACCACAAAGGCATCAAGGTCAGCGTCGAGGGCGAGAGCTTGATTTTGGAGCTTCACATTATTGTTTCTTACGGAGTCAATCTGCCTGCCATCAGCAAGAGCATTATTTCCGAGGCTAAGTATGCCGTTGAGCAGAAGACGGGCTTTCACGTAAAAAAGGTCAATGTCTGCATTGATGCCTTGAAAACAGATGGGGAGAAAAAATAAATGATCAACGGTAATTTGCTTAAGGATATGTTTATATCTGGTTCTCATAATATCTGTAATCAGAAAGAACCTGTTAATGCACTCAACGTTTTTCCCGTACCTGACGGTGATACCGGTACCAATATGTCCATGACCTTCACCGCTGCCGAAAAAGAGCTGGCACTGCACTCCGATAAGACTGCCGGAGAAATTGCGGGTATCGTTGCCAATGCACTGCTCAAAGGCGCCAGAGGAAACAGCGGCGTTATTCTGAGTTTGTTGTTCCGTGGCTTTGCCAAGGGAATGAAGGATTGTGACGAGGCTGACGGCTATGCCATCGCCGCCGGTTTTGATGCCGGTGTTAAGGCGGCCTATCAGGCGGTTATGAAGCCCACGGAGGGTACCATTCTGACCGTGGCCCGTGAAGCGGCGGAGAAGACGATGGAATTTGTCAAGACCAACAGCGACGCCACCGAAGTAATGGCTTATTATATCGAGCAAGCCACCGAAACGCTTAATCGCACACCCGAAATGCTGCCCGTACTCAAGCAGGCAGGCGTGGTGGATGCCGGCGGTAAGGGATTTCTTGTTATACTGGAGGGTATGCTGCACACACTCCGCACCGGTCAGGTTATCGAGGGCGGAGAGGTTGCCGAAACTCCCGAAACGGTGGATTTTGCAGACTTTAATAAATTTGATACCGAAGAGATCGTATTTGCATACTGCACCGAGTTTATCATCAACAAGGATCTTTCCAAAAAGAGAAAGGTTGCAACCCTGCGCTCTTATCTGGAGAGCATCGGTGACTGCGTGGTAGCGGTTGAAAATGACGAGATCATCAAGGTACACGTCCATACCAACCATCCCGGACGCGCCATTGAAGAGGCGCTGAAGTTCGGTATGCTGGCCACTCTCAAGGTGGAAAATATGAAGCTTCAGCACGAAGCCAACATTGCCGCCCAAAGCATCGAGCCTGCACCGGTGGAAATGAAGCCCTACGCTTTTGTTTCCGTTTGCGCAGGTGAGGGCATCACCGCAGTATTCAAGGATCTGGGTATTGACGAGATCGTCGGCGGCGGTCAGACGATGAATCCCTCTACCGAGGATATTCTGGCAGCCGTTGAGCGCGCTCCGAGTGAAACTGTATTCATTCTGCCCAACAATAAAAATATCATTCTTTCTGCCGAGCAGTGCGTGGAACTCACGGATAAAAAGGTAATCATCATTCCCACTCGTACCATTCCGCAGGGCATTTCTGCAATGCTTGGATTTTCGCCCGAGCAGACCGCCGAGGAAAACGAGGCGGCTATGAATGAATCTGTGAGCGCTGTTAAAACAGCTCACATCACCTATGCCGCCCGCGACAGCGTATTTGACGGCAACGAGATCAAAGAAGGACAACTGCTGGGTCTCTTGGAGAATAAGGTTTCCTTTGTTGAGGATGATATAGTTGCGCTGGCCGTCAAGCTGGTGGAGCCTATGGTTGACGAATATACCGCCTATATTTCACTGTTTTATGGTGAGGGCACCAACGCCGAAGAGGCTGAGGTCGTGCGCAGCCGTGTGCAGGAACTGGCACCCGCTGCTGAAGTGGTGACTTTGGAAGGCGGCCAGCCGGTGTATTCTTATATCATTTCTGTAGAATAAACCGAAAAGGAGAATACCTATGAGCAAAAAAGCCAATATTATCTGCATCAGTCGTACTTACGGCTCCAACGGTAAGGGCATCGGCAAAGCCATTGCCAAAGAACTGGGATATGATTTTTATGATAAGGATATTATGCGTCTTGCCAGCGAAAAGACCGGGCTGGTAGAGGATTACTTCAAGAGTGACCGTGCGCCCAGAAGCTCTCTTCTCTATTCTCTGGCTATGGGTTTGTACAGCGGTCAGGGCGTGCCGATCCATTACAATGATTCTCTGTCCGATGACCGCCTTTTTGAAATTCAAAGCGAGATCATCAAGGAAAAGGCAGAGAAGGGCAACTGCGTATTCGTAGGTCGCTGTGCGGGCTATGTTTTGCGCAAGTTTGACAACGTTCTCAATATCTTCATCGACTGCGATATTGACGTCAGAGTTAAAAAGATCGCCCGTCGTATGGAAATGGAGGCGGGTGTCGCTAAAAAGTTGATCCAGAAAACTGACAAAAAGCGCCGTGTATACTATGAATACTATACCAGCCGTAGCTGGGGCAATCCTGCTCATTACGATCTGTGCATCAACACTGCCAAGGTTGACGAAGACGGTGCCGTTGCTATGATCAAGAGTATGCTGGATTTGGCGAACAGATAAATGGAATTGTTCAGTAGCGAAATTATGCGCACTGTGGCAGAGCCATTGCTTGCTTGGTATGATGTCTGCAAGCGGGAACTGCCCTGGCGCACTACGGTATCTCCCTACCGTACCTGGGTTTCCGAGATCATGCTGCAACAGACCCGTGTGGAAGCGGCACGTGCCTATTTTGAAAGATGGATGGATGCGTTGCCCACTCTGGAAGCATTGGCTGCGGCCTCTCAGGATGAGCTTTATAAGCTGTGGGAGGGACTGGGATATTATTCCCGTGTGCGAAATCTTCAAAAGGCCGCCCGAATCGTGAGAGACGATTTCGGCGGCTTTTTACCCGCAGACCGACAAAAGTTGCTGTCTTTGCCGGGGATCGGCGCGTATACCGCAGGGGCCATTTTGTCCATTGCTTTTGAAAAGCGGGCGGCTGCGGTAGACGGCAATGTTATTCGTGTGTTTGCCAGATATCTCAATATTCACAAGGTCATCAGCGATGACAAAAGCAAACAAGCGCTGGCAAACGCCATAGAGAAAATTATGCCTGAGGGAAGATGCGGCGATTTTACCCAGAGTATTATGGAGCTGGGCGCACTGGTATGCATTCCCAAAAGTCCACGCTGTGAGGTATGCCCGCTAAGAGAAACGTGTTTGGGCAGAGCAGCGGGATGCGCCGCTGATTTACCCACTTTACCAAAAAAGCTTGATAAAAAGCAGGAAAAGATGACCGTATGCGTTTTGCGTACGCCGCAGGGCGACGTCTTTTTGCGACGCCGTCCCGAAAAGGGGTTGCTGG
>JAFZEA010000003.1 GCA_017560905.1 Clostridia bacterium | reverse complement strand
GTACGAGATACCCGAAGAGGAGGTAGAAAATGAACAGACTGAGTTATCCCTGTGACGTGATGAACATCACTCAAAACCATACGGAGGGCAATCATAAGGGACATTTGCCCGACGACCTGCCCTTTGACGAGGCGGGCGAGGGTACGGGGAGAAATTGGTTTTTTTGTCCCTGCGATGAGATGCGAGTGGTTAAGCTCTACGGCATCGGCAGCGGCGGAGTTAATACCGTCTGGCTGGAGAGCACGGCCCCCGTAGATATGCCTTGCGGGCGCGACTATATCACCGTGATGGTCGAGCATCCCGAGGACGACGATCTGGCAAAGCTGTCAGTCGGGCAGATCTTCACCCGCGGACAAAATATGTTCCGCGAGGGCAAGGACGGAGCCACGGGCAATCACTTTCATATCTCGGTCGCCCGAGGCCATCTTAAGGGCACCGGCTGGAAAAACAACGGATCGGCTTGGGCACTGACCGCTACCGGCGCACCGCTCAAAGCCGACGAGGCGTTTTATATCGATAATACCCGTATCCGCAACGCGGCGGGTTATAAATTCAAAATCAAATCGGAGGAAGCCAATATGAAAAAGATTGATAATACCCCCGATAAGTACGCAGAAAAAGCAGTACAGTGGGCAAAGGAAAACGGTATTCTGAAAGGTGATACAGTAGGAGATCTGAAGCTCCATACACCTATCACCCGACAGGATATGGTCGTAATGCTCTACAGAGCATTACGGGTGAACGCTTAAGACGAGTAATACTCAGAAAGGAAAATCAATATGGAAAATGAAACTCTTGTAAACGCAGGAGCAGAGGTGACCGTTGAGCCTCAACAAACCGAAGGTGCAGCGCAAACTGTCGACGTCGCGACCGACACACCAGACGGTGCAGGACAGTCCAAAGGGCAAAGCAAAGAGGAAAACAGCGCTTATGCTGCTATGCGCAGGCAGTATGAGGCGGAGACCTCTCACTTAAACGAAAGGCTGTCCAGACTCGATTCCGAAGCTAAAAAAGCGGGATTTGAGAACGCAGAGAAGCTGCTGCTGGCACATCGTGCCGCTGAGATGGGCTTTGACAGTGCCGAGGAACTGGAAGCCCATGAGCGAGACGAGGAGGAACAAAGACGGCAGGGGATTCTCGAGAGTGAGGAATACAAGACGCTTGCAAGCGAGCTGCAGGGCTATAAGGATCGTGAGAGCGAGAATGCGCTCACGCAAGCTATGGCGGCAGATCTGGCAGCAGTGCAGAAGGTATTCCCCGAAGTTAAGAGTCTGGAGGAGTTGGGCGCGGTATATACCGCTTCCATTTCCGCCGGCATTGATGCCGTCACCGCTGCAAGAGCGGCGATGGCGGCAAAGGTCAAGGCCCCGGGGGACATCGGTCCCGTGGGGACACAAACACCGCCTGCCTCGGACTATTTCACCGAGGCAGAGGTGGAGTGGTATGAGAGCCACCCGAAAGAGGTGGACAAGATGTCTGATGCGGAGTTTGCCAAGCTCCGCCGCAGCTTAAGTAAAATTCGTTAGAAAGGAAGAAATAAACTATGGCATACAATAATTTTAAACCGACTATTTGGTCGAAGCATATCCAGCGTGAGCTGGAAAAGAAGTGCAGACTCGTTGAGGACTGTTGGAGACAGTTCGAGGGCGAGGTCAAGCACGGAAAAGAAGTCAAGATCCTGGGTGTAGGTTCTCCCACGATCGGCAACTATACCGGCGAGTCTATCGGTTCTCCTGAACACGTTATCACCAAAGACGTGTTGCTTGAAATCAGCGAGGCAAAGTTTTTTAATTTTGCAGTCGACGACGTTGATCGTGCCCAGAGTGTGCCCGGTCTGATGGAGATGCTGATGCAGGAAGCCAGTTATAAAATGGCGGCGACCAGAGATTCTTATATTGCATCTTTGGCAGCACAGAGCGAGTACAGCAGTGAATCGATCGAGATTGCATCGCCCGAGGATGCTAAGGCGGCTCTTGATGCGGCGCTGCTTACTCTGAGAGAAAATGACGTAGATCTGGAGGATGAGGTTGTCATCAACATTGCGCCCTTCTTCTATCAGCTGATCAGAGACAATCTGGCTGCCTTGAAGACCAACAATGACGAGCTGATCGCTCACGGCGTTGTCGGTATGTACGACAACTGCAAGGTAAAGATGTCCAACAACCTTTACACCAGCGGTAACGATACCTATATGATGGTACGCACCAAGCGTGCCATTGCCTATGCCGGACAGATCGATGAGGTGGAGGCATACCGTCCGCCCGATCTGTTCAGTGATGCGGTAAAGGGACTTAATGTCTACGGTGCCAAGATCATTCGTCCTAAGGAACTCTACGTCATTAAGGCGCACAAAAGGGTATAAGACAAAAAATGAATAACACCGGCGGCGCTGCTTGAGTGTCATCCGTTTGTGTGTTAGATAAAAGCCAAAAGGCGGGGTGGGGTAGATCCCCGCCCCGCCTTTTCTATATCGAGGTGAAAAAATGAAATTAAGTGAATTTATAGAAGCGGTGCTTATAACCATTGGTCACAGCACCGAGGATATGGACAGTGAGGAACTGGAGAGCATAAAGGCGAAGATCCGTCTTGCGGCAGATATGGGGATGGATGCCATCGCCAGAGAGACCTATCCTTTGGAAAAAAGTGAGGCTGTCAACGGCATACAGGAATATCCGATGCCGGATGACTGCATCAAGCTGCTTTGCTATTGCGGTGGAAAGGCCGAGCGGTATGTAGACGAAGCGGGAAAAGAGGTACTGCGGCTGTTAGAAGCGGTGGAGTACCGCATTACCTATACCCACCTGCCGCAGTTTATTTCAGAGCATACCGGGCAGGAAGAATACACCTTTAAATTTCCCAGACAAGTGCTGCAGGCGCTGATCTACTATTGTTGCTATCACGTTCTCTCGCCGATCAATGATAAGCGGGAGTATGCGTATTTTGTCAATCAGTATAATCAGCAGTGTGCCAACATCGTCGCAAATCTTCCCCGTCGCTGTCGGGTAGTGGGAGGTAAGCATGGCATTTAGAGGTATCAGACTCCCGATTCCTTCCGCTATGGGGGAGTATAACTTTTCCATAGACGAATTCAAAGGCATCGATAAAGCCAGCGGAGAGGACAATTTTTCGCCCCACCGTGCTGCCTGCGCCAAGAATTTCATCCGTGACAAGGTCGGCCAGATCAAAAAGCGGGGTGGGTTTACAGTCGAAGCGAACAATACCGATGAAATTCATTGGGTGGATTGTTGGCATGATCGTTGCATTGTCTATCGCGGAAGTGCGGTTTACGTAACCGGGTTTGAGGATATCCTTACCGAATTGACAGCTGTCGATACCTTGGAAATTGGTGACGGATATAAATATGTTGTTGATACAGCATTTGGTTTTGCAAGGGGAGAGTATTACTATGTTTTTCAAGCGGGAACAATAGATTCTGATGATGGTACAGAAAAAGGGGAGACTGTACGATATACCGTAGAACGTATCGCTGAAACAGAAGATGGAAGTGTTACACATTGGGGATACGAGTTCTGCGCTCAATCTTTTGTGCAAGTGGCTAAGGCGCCGGTTATAAGACCGGGAGTAGGGACAAACATTACAGACATTATTGATTCCCTGCAAAATGCAATTTCCGCAGTTATTAATAAAAAATACAAATACAATAATGTTTCTGCATATATCCCTATTCCGATTATTGTTAGTAACGCATCACCAAAAGGTGGTGGCAGTTTGCTTCAAAGTCCAAATCTGCTTTCTCCTTATGTTCAAGAAACGTTTACGGTGACGAAAAATGATTTGACGGACGGAGAGTGTAAGCGCTTTCAGCTTTCCATGCAGAATATTTCACTGTATGACAAGGAATTCGGTATCATTGATTCTAAAACTTGGATGACCACGAAAGAAATTGATGAAGTTACCTGCAGTGTGATTACTGAGAATAACCAAGATGTTACATTGTGGGAAATTATCGAAGGTGTTAGGAAACTAACTGTAAAAGGAACGACCATATTAGATAATAGCGTTAAAATCGAGGTATATAAGAAAACGAGCGATGCAGAAGATGCTGACTATGATTGGGTGCCAATATACCCATTTGAAGCAGGAACATCAAATTTTGTTAACACCGAGCTCGGCGCGCTGTGGATTCCGTCGGCAAACATAGGAGCTTCGCCGATAGAGGGAGAACCTAATGTCCGCATTACCTATATGAGAAATTATGAGGAATATCGTGCGGATCTGGAGAAACTCTTTGCGTGTACACAGGCGGCCCCATTCGGCGTCGGTGGATATAAGGATAGAGTCTTTCTTGCCGGTGGCAATCGCATCTATTATTCCGGTATGGATGATCCACTGTACTTTGGTGAGCTGTGTTATATCGAGCCCTGTTCCGAGGACAAGGAGATCATGGCGCTGGGCTGCCAGGGACAGTATTTGTATGCGGTGGACAGCGACGGTGTGACTCACGTGATCGCCGGTACCGTTACCGAGGATGATACCAACACTTATCTGTCCGATGCCGCCTTTGTGATTGCCGATCGGGTACAGGGAGAAAAGCCCACGATCCATAGCGCACTGAATATCTTCGGCGAGGAATTTTGCTACGTCTCCGAAGAAGGCGTGGTCGCCATCCGCCACGACAACTTCTATGATAAGCGCTATGCGCAAAACCGCAGCCGACTGCTGGGAAACAGCATCAAAGGAAAGATCATCGATGCGACGGTGTGGGGCAATTTCCTTGTCCTTGCCACCGATAAAGAACTCTATCTTCTTGACGAGCTGCAGCAGACCACCTTGCCGGACTATAAGTACAGCGGCAAGCAGTATGAAGTATATCCGGTTACCTTTGAAGATAATCTGGACGTGTGCTCTATTAAAAAAATATGGGCAGAAAAAGAAAAACTATATTTAACTTTTGAACAAGAAGACGTAAATATGGTTTTGCGGTATGACGAAACAAAAAGCAAAGATGATTTTTGGAGCAGAAATGGTGAAATCGTCGCCGAGTGGATCACGCCGCCGCTTGCACTGTCAAGCCCGCGCTTTCGTAAACTGATCAAGCACCTGCATCTTTCTGTGGGAGCTGAGGGGGATGCGGTCAAGGTGGAGTATCGTGTGGATAACGATACCGAATGGAAAACACACAGAGAAGCGGACGGCAGATTTATCCCCTTTAAGTACAGCAACATTGACTACGGCTGTTTTAACTACGGAAGCTTCATCTCCAAGCTGCAGTTGATCCTTAAGCGCCGCCCGGTGAAATATTTCCGTAAAATACAATTCAGATTTACCTCTGTCGGGAATCATTCTTTGTCTCTGGCAGATTTCGGATTTACCTATGAAAAGGAGGTTATTTAATGAAAACAGACACCACCGCCCTTAAGGCGGCCTATGCCAAAAAAACCAAGGCATTGAAAACGCTCGGCTCAGCGGCCGACGAAGAACTGGTAGCGCAGGAGAAGGAGCTGCATCGGGACACCACGGCCGCTCTGCAGAACGCCTACGTGGAGAATATTCGCGCCTCATACCGAGCAGGTCAGGCAAACCGTGCCGCAGGTATCACCGGGGGACAGGCCATCGCCTCGGACATCTCCCGAGAGAATCAGTACGGCGCCGCCCGCGCCGACATTAAGCTCGGCCGTGAGACCGGTCAGCAGAGCATAGATAATCAGCGTGGCATTAACAAGGCAAATACTGCTGCCGACGTGGCCGCCAATGAGCTGGCAATGGAGAGCGATCTCTTTGGTATAGAGCAGACGGAGCAGGGGCATACGCGCAGCACCTATGCCACAATGCTGCAAAGCGGGTATATCCCCACGGGGACCGATGAGGCGCAAAAGATGGCGGATGCGCTGGGCATTTCTCTGGACAGCCTGCGTGCCTATGTTGCAAGAATCAATTCAAAATAAGGAGAGAGCATTGGCTCTCTCCTTTGGAGGTAATATATGGATATCTTAAAAGAAATTGAAATCAAAAAAGGACAGCGACTGAACAAAGCCACCACCGAAGCGGAAAAAACCGCCGCTCTTAACGCCGCCTATACACAGGCAAGAAAGGTCAAAGAGCAACGGGACATCAACGCTCAGCGCAAAAAATCTGCCGATACACAGATCAAGGGCATAGAGCGGCAGACCGAGGCCGGCCGTGATCTGCAGGCCGCCGCGCAGAATATATCCAAAGAACAGCAGCTGCGCAACCTTAACCGTGACATTTATATGGATATGCTGTCAAAGGGTATTTATGATCCAAAAGCAGCGGAAGCACTGGGCGTGAGTGACGGCGCCGTCCGCGGATTTGTCGCCAAAGTACAGGCAGAAATCGCTGCAAAAAAAGCCGCCGCGGCTAAAGCTGCCCGCGGATCGGATGATACATATTACGAGGAAGACGAAACCGTTACCGTCAGCCCCGAGGTGCAGGCCCAGCGAGATGCCGAGCGCCGTGCCATGAACGACGACGTCTCCGGTACAGGGCAGAGAGGAGTAAAAATTACTGCTGAAGAACAAGCTGAAGCACAGCGTGTTTTGTTCGGCAAAAATCCACAGGCTGCGGCGTTGACTGCGGATGTTAATGAGATCAAGGGCAGTGTTAAGACTAATAACGAGTTGGAGTCTGCTGGCAGTAAGACTGAAGGCGCGACAGCTGTAGATCAGTTAAAATCCGGTGGACATTATACATCTGTTCAAGTGCAACAGAAAAAAGAACAGGCACAAAAGGTGCAGAAAATGTCTGCGGATTATGGATTTGATCACGGGACGTCGATGGTGATTACACAGCTTCAAGCATTGACACAGCGATACAATGTGGAAACAGTTATGGCCACGTTTTTAAAGCATAATAAGATTCGAGAAGATGCCTATAGTTATACACAAAACTTGGTGGCGGAATATGTAATTGCCTCCGAGAAGGGGAAAGATAGGAAGCTGACGAAGGACGAAAAGGTGTTCTTGAGTCTGATGAAAGAAAGCACACAACTAACAGATGAAGGTAAACAGATTATTGATAGTATCCTGATATATGATTTTAATACTATCGTTGATGAATATAAAGCTCGCTGTAATGATATGAATGATGAAGCACTGCTGGCAGAGTATGAAAAGCCAACGCAAGGGGGCCTGTATGGGCAGTATGCTACCATGATATCCGGGGAAGAATTGGAAAGACGTGAGGCAGTTGACCGAGAGGAAGCACTGAGTGTGCTGGGCGAATATACCGAAGAAGATACGGATCTGAGCGAAGCTGGACACATATCCTACGTTGTCAGTGTTATTGAATCTAAATTAGATGCGCTTATAGATCCCGATGCCGCAATCTCCGAATTAGAAGCAAAGATCAATGCGTACAAGCAGAGAGGGGCGGATGTTTCCGGTGATGAGGAGAAGTTGCGTCACTATAGATCTAATTATGATCAACTTAAGCGGGAGTATAACGATTCTAAAAAGAAATACGAGGAAGATCTGGCTGCCTTGAATGCAGTTGACAGATTGACGTTGGAGTATTATTCTGCAAGCAAGGAAGAACGCAAGGAGTATTCTCGGCAGGGTGTGCCTTCTGCCGGCAAATTAACAACTTGGTGGCAGGTGGTAGAAAACGGAAAAGATGCCGGTATGATGAGTGATCCTGAAGATCCCACAGGATATACTCAGTATACAAATACTATGCCTCGATACAGTAAGGCGGATTATTGGAACAGAGATGCAAAGATTGCCGGTTTTTCATTTTCATATAATGATCTTACATCCGAAGAACAAGATATCGTTAATTATCTGCTTGGCAAATATCCGCAGTTTATCTCACAGGATTTCGGCAATTCTGTTGGTGTTTTTGAATATCTACATTCGATAGAAAGTCGAGTAATGAGACGGATCACCGCAGACAAAACAGCAAGCAATGCATTCTCGGCAATAATGAACCAATTTGGCGCTGGTGCCGAAGATAGTATCAAAAATATGATATATAATCTGGCGCAGATCAAAAGCGGGGAATACGCCGGCAACAGAACCAGAGAGTCACAGTATCTGTGGCAAAATGCTATTGACAAATATGATATTGGCACTGTGGGTCAGTTTGTAGGCACAGCACTGTATACGGCGGGACAGCAGACTCCGAGACAGATTGTTTCGGCATTGTACGGTTCGGCGGGACGCATTATCAGTGATGTTATATTTGGATCGGATATAGCACTGTCGGTATGGAGCGAAAAGAAAGCGGCCGGATGGTCCGATGTTGATGCGATGACATATACCGTGTTAGATACGGCGTTTCAAACCGTTACCGAGCATTTTTTGGACGGCTTTAACTTTGGCACCAAGGGAACGATCATCAATGCCATTGAGGGTGCGATCAATAAGGGTGTCAAAGGTGGGCTCGGCAGAATTTTGCTAAAGCAGACTATCAGTGCCGGTAGTGAGGGTCTGGAAGAGTTTGTGCAAGGCCTTGGAGAATATATTCTTGAATATGTCCAGACCAACGGTCAGCCGGAAAGTGAGCTGGATTGGAGCCAGTTACTGTATGATGCGGCCATTGGATGTGCGCTGGGTGGCGTGGGAGGAATAAGCAATGTTGTTCTGAATGCGCCGACCGAAGTAGAAAACGACAGGACAAGACGATATGCCGGTAAGAGCGAAGACCTTTATAAAAAGATCAATTCATCATATGGCCATGCAGCAGATGATGCTTTTTTGACAATACACACTATGGCCGGGCAAGGATATACATTGGCAGAGGTCAAGCGGCATGCCGCAAAAAACAAATTTATTTTGACCGGCGGAGAGATAAACAAGGTCTATGCTGCCGGGAAAGGCAGCTTTATTCAATCGATGTCCAAGTCAGCAGAGAAGGCCTATCGGCGAGCCACTTCCTTAGATGTGCAGAAGCAGAGCGCCTGGCTTACACTATACAATGCCGGACTGAATAACGAAGCAAGTTATGCGGAGTATATTCGATCACATAGCGAGGCAAAGGAACTTGCCGCGGTGATCGGATTACAGGAGAGCCGCGAAGCATATGAATTTGGCGCAGAACAGGGTAAAGTCTTTGACGATCAGATCCAACAGCAGATTAAGGTAATGAAACAAGAACAAAGAAATAAAGCGCAGGATGCTGATACTGGTGCAATGCCTGCAGCAGAGCCTGTATCTGCGTCGATCGAGCAAACTGTCACGGATCAGACGGCGCCGAACAGTGACACGACGGTCGGCACTGCGCCGCAGCAGGTGCGTCAGCAAGCGTATGACAAATTTGATGACGGAAGCACTCAGTATCCCACAGCCTTTAATGCGGTATATCTTGCCGGTAAGCAGCTGGGTGATTTCGATGAAGCATACGAGCGTGTCAGCGATATTCTCTCCCGAGATGCGGCGCTTGAGATCTACAGCGCAGGAAGTATAGATAGAGGCGAAGCCGGAACAACGGACGTGCAGATCACCAAACCGGCGAGTGGGAGCTATTTGAGATATTCGCGCTCGGGGAAAGATGCTGAATTTATTGACGGGTTGGACTTTGAGGCGTATAATGAAATTACACTACCGGCCGGGGAGTATAACCGTGTGCTCTCGGAGGCAATGACCTGGCACGCTGATAAAATCAATCAGCCGTTTTTAATTATACTTGAAAAAAATTATGTTTGCATTTTTAATAAAGATCATGAGCTAAAAGTTATAAGAGTAGAGCAAAGCGGAAATATTCATAAGAAAGAAGGTATATATGATGGAAGTAAGTCAGACGGAGAAAAACCTGATACGGTTATTGGTGAGCTTGGATATACCGAAGGAGACAGTTATTCACGTGGGAGATTTTCTGAAAACGGAGGAGAAAAAGGAGGCGGCGATTCGGCTGGTGATCGACCGTTATCACAGCAAGGGAAAAGTGACGGACAGCGACGTCTGGAACATCGTCCTGTATCTCACAGGAGGAATAAAAGAAAATTAATTCGTTTTCATGATAACGAAGACGGAACGGTTACTTCGTGGTATGATGACGGAAGTGTTGAGACAAAACCGAAGAAAGGGAAGAAATCGGCAAAAAAGAAAAAGGAAGTTCAATCACTTGTAGATGACGAGACGGCGAAGGAGTTGTTTATTGCCGGAATGAACGGCGTAGACATCGGGCAGGTCGTGGATATGGATGCCGTGACGGATGAACGGTTGCGTGCAGAGATGCAGCGGTATTATGATAATGGTAAAGCCAAAGAGGTTCATTTGGGAACGGCGGAGGGTATTTATCGACAAGGCAGAGGCAAGGTGATTGGCAAACGCCGAGGCGTTCAGGCGGATGTGGCGATGATGCGCAAGTTTACCAAGCTACATCATCTGGACGTGGAGATCCGTGACGACGGCAGTATCGAGGGTAAGGCGGCATACGATGTGGCGGCGTTTCGTATTCTGATGAGCAAGAGTGCCGGAGACGTACACTTTTATCACGAAGTGTTTGAAAATATGCTGGCGATCCGTCCCGATCTGTTTGATCAGTTGGAACGGTCGATGATTGAGTGCTTTTTGCAGACCCATTCTCTGAGCGAGTTGGAGGACGCCGTTGCTGAATATATGGTGGCATATGAAACCAAAGACTATGCGCTGGGGCGCAAGGAATGGGTGTGCAGCTATGCGGCAAAGCAACTGGCCACGGCGCAAGGCCGCCGCGCCTTTACCGAGTGGCTGGATCGAAGTGATACCGAGCGCACGCTGTGGGAGAAGATCGTAGATTTCTTCCGCAGAATAGTCCGTTCATTACGTGCGGCGGCTAACGGTGAGTATATCGGCACGGCCTACCGCAAGGACGGAGATCAGCTCTCGGCCCGCCTTGGCAACGTTATCACCCTGCTGGACAAGACCCGAAAATACCAAGCCTCTCTCCGTAACGGACAGACCATTACCGTCGGCGGCGGGGATGGAAACATACGATATTCGTTGCCGTTTCATAGTATGAAAAAGAACGATGTAAATCGGATTGGTTGGGCGGATGAATTATTCTCGGCTGAGGATAAAATATTGCTGAATGACCGCTTTGTTGATATAATGATACGGAAAGATCTGGGCGATGCCGTCAGATTGAAAGGGAATTCGTATCTGTTGGATATCAACAATAAGATTGTTATCATCGGCGGTACCTTTAATAATCCGGTTATTCGTTTTGTGATGGTAATCAATACAGATAATGCGACATATGCGCAAGAGATTAAGGAGGTTATATTTACACATGAGCATCTCAAATCCCTCACAGCAAGAGAGGCATCAAGCGGCATTAGCATTTATGAAACTTATTTTGGACAAGAAGTTGTCCGGGGATACAATAGTCAAGATTTCGGATATAATGCACAGTCAGCCCACATCTTTGCAAGCTTACCAAAAGGGTTTGCTTCTTACGGATATACTGAAAAACAGCAAGACGGAAGCAGAGTTTCTGGAGAAGATGGAGGAACTGGAAAATTAAATTATTCCCGTGACACTGCCACCGTGACCAAGGAAGACGTTGAAAAAGTGAAGAAAACCCTGCCCTCTGCGGATGCGGTGGCGATGGGTGAAAAGACTGCTGAGATGGACGAGGTTGCCAGAAACAGCGGAAGACTGCCGCAGGGTGAACGGGCCCGGCGGGATATTGCGGTGCCTCGTAAGGTCAGCGGCAAAAAGACGATGCGCTGGGCAAGAACGTTCTTTGAAAGCGGGGTCGGCGAGCCGGATATGGTAGACCCCATCGCAGAAGAACTGCTCAACGAGGGACTTGCCTATAAGGTGATCGGCAACAACAAAGCCATCGGTGTGGCGGAGAAGATCGTTGAGTTAAAGG
>JAFZEA010000011.1 GCA_017560905.1 Clostridia bacterium | reverse complement strand
TCCCCGATAGCACGTAATGTGTACCCTTGTGATTTTAATTCCAATATTTCTTTTTCATAGTTTTGAATGTGATGATATTCTCTTGGCATACAAAATCCCCCTACGGTAGTTTCTTTTATCTACCATAGGGGGCTCTTTTTTTCTATTGCCCGTTTTTACTGGACTTGTGCAAAACTCATCTGCTCTTTTGTTATTATGACTTGTGGGGGTTGCGACGGTCAAAAGCGGGGTTAAAGGCGTAATAGTTTTTGGAATTGAGGTGGTCGAGCACTTTGTTTAGGCTTTCGCCGAAGCGCTGATAGTGTACGATCTCTCTTTCTCTGAGAAATCTGAGCGGCGCGATGACCGCGGGATCGTCCATCAGACGCAGCACGTTTTCATAGGTGGTGCGCGCCTTTTGCTCGGCGGCAAGATCTTCGTGCAGGTCGGTGATGGGGTCACCTTTGGACTGGAAGGTCAGTACGGTGTAGGGAACGCCGTTGGCATCGGTCGGGTAGATACCGCCGGTGTGCTCCACGTAGTGGGGCGCAAAACCGCCGGCCTCCAATTCCTCAGCGCTCAGTCCGTCAGTCAGCTGACGGATAATGGCAGACAAGACCTCTTGGTGAGCCATTTCGTTAGTGCCAAACAATCAGATGTGCTGATGTTCTGAGGACAATATAACACGGCTGATGACCTTTGTCAAGAAAATTGTCAAAATTTGGGGGTGATGGTAACGGATAAGTCTCCGCCTTTCTTAGTTTTGGGATTCATACGCTGTGTTTTTTCATAGGTTACGTAGTCGATCACGCGGCGCAGCATTCGGTTTTTTTCCTCCGGTGCGGCGGTGTGGTAGTTGGTAAGTACGTATTCGATATTGGGGATGATCTGGCTTTTGCCCTTCTGCATCTGTTCCAGATGGTGCTTGCGCTGTTCAAGTTTTTGCAGTTCACATTGCAGATCACTTCGTTGTGAGGCAAGTTCTTTCTGGCGGCTCAGAAAGATATCGGTAGTATAGATGCCCTGCTCCAAGAGATCGTATGTACGGGACTCCTGCGCGGAAAGAGTGGAGAGCTTTTTGCTTATGTTTCCGATAAGCGAATCTATCTTTTTTATTTCTGTTGGCTCTTTCGTCTTGGCATTGGCGAGCTTGAATTTTTCCATCCATTCTTCCAAAGAAGACAGGATCATTTCTTCCACCACTTCAAGCGGACTGCCGACGGTAGGGCATCCCGTTGTGGGGCAGATGAGCTGCGTGCGGCTGCTCCTTTGGTCGGGGCGCTTGATCATATTCTTTCCGCAGCAGCGGCATTTGACCAGCTTGAGCAGAGGATTGGGCGTGCCGGTGGGCTTGGGACCGGTGGGCTGCTTGTTGCTTTCAAACATACTGCTGACTTTTTGAAACTGTTCCTCTGTAATGATGGCGGGATGTATGCCTTGCACGATCATCGGTTGACTGCCGGTACGGGGGCGATGCTTGTAGACGACACCGTCTGTTACCTTTTTGACCGTCTGCCGATTGTTCCAGCGAATCTTGCCGATATATACGGGATTGGTAAGTATAGTGCGGATCACGCAGGGGATCCATTTGCCACCGGTGGCGGTGGAGATCGCTTTATCATTTAGATACTTTGCTATCAGACTGCAGCCCATCGGCAGCAGATCGGAGGTGTGATCACCGGTAAACAGATCAAAGATCAGCTGTACCGTAGGGGCTTGTTCTTGGTTGATCTTCAGCGTGTGCCGTTTGTCGGGTGTGCGGTGCAGATCATAGCCAAAGGGCGGCTTGCTGCCCAGAAAATTGCCCTCCTGCACCGATGCGATCCGTCCGCGTTGCATTCTTCGGTTGATGGTGACAAACTCTCTGCGCGACATAAACAAACCGAATTCAAAGTATTCCTGGTCAAATTCGTTGTTTGGGTCGTAGATCTTGATAGGGGTAACGATCTTGGTGCCGGTGGTCTGGAATGCCTGGGCAACGATACCTTGATCGATAGTATTGCCGCGGGCGAGGCGCTCGACCTCCATAACCAGTACACCCTCCCACAGACCGGCTTCCACCTCGTGCAGCATTTTCTGCACTTCGGGACGGGCGGAGATGGTCTCACCGGAAACGATCTCTCGATAGATCTGTGTGACGGTTAATCCTCGGCTTGCCGCAAGGGAGAGCAGGGCGGCTTCGTGCCGCGCCAAGCTTTCGCCCTCGCCTCTGGCCTCTGCATCCAGATCGGCACGGGATTTTCTCAAATATATACAGTATGGCACGGTGTCACCCCCTTGAATACAGTCATTGTGTTTTTAGTGTATCATAGCCTTATGCAAAAAACAAGACGAAAATAACGTTGCACAAAATGACAAAATATTTTCATTTTGACAAAAAATGACAAAATATGAGGTGTGACTCATAGTAACATAGGCTCAGACCCCTCTACAATAGGAGGGGATTGGGCTATGTACCGAGTGTATGCAGAGAGAGCCTTGCGGATGATCCGGTCACATCTGCAAAATGAGCGCTCATTATCTATGCTGTGCCGTGCATTTGACATTAAAGTGAAACGAGTGGAGGGGTCCGCGCTTTCAAATGGTTATGTTACGCTGCTGCACGGCAAGGCATACATACTGATCAAAAGCGGGTTGTCGGTAACCGACGGCCGCGTTACGTTGGCACACGAATTGGCACACCTGCTGCTCGGGCACGTGGGCGATTGGAAGAATATCAAAGGTCGCACCCTGCCCGCCAACCGACAGGAACGGGAGGCAGATCACCTCGCCGCTCTGATCCTCAGCGAAATTTATGATTGACGAAAGTCAAACCTATATGTTATACTGAGGTTGCTACACAATATGAATATTATTTTCAATGACGGAAAGACTTTAGTTAAAAAGTGTTTCCTGATTTCCAATGCCATCGTTGATGTAATATTCGGAAAATTGTGTAGCAACAATGAGGGAGACGCTTTTATGTGCGCTCCTTTGGAGCGCACTTTTTGATTTATGAGTAAGAGAGGGAAACTGAATTGAACGCAGTAGTTGAATTCATTTTAGGATATGGCTTGAGCTACATAATTTGTTTGGGCGGTTTGATTGTTTTAATAGGCGAATTTATTTTGCTACCGACATTGCTGTTGGTGCGAAAAGTCAATCCCGATTTTATGAAAGAAAAACAAGAAAAGGCAAAACACGTCCGGGAAAGAACAGAATTTTCAGCGTTCCTAATGAGCGATGACATATCCTTTAAATATGTTAAGGTGTGTGCAATTCTTTCCATCTTTTTGGCTTTGATTGTTTCGATAGTATTTTTTAGCATCAATGGATTTAGTGATGCGAAAAAGTATGATATATCTTCCCCGAACGCTTCGTCCGTGTCTTCCAGCAGTTCTTCAAGCAGTAGTACTTCAGATGATGGCGGACCTATACCGCACATTGAACACGAGCCGTACTATATTTTAAATACTAATACCGGGAAGTATCATCGCCCTGCTTGCGGCATCGGAGATCGGATCAGTAACTATAACCGGAGGGTATCCTACGATACATCTGATGAGATTAGAGCACAGGGCTATTCCCCCTGCGGCAAATGTTGTCCCTAAACAAAACAGGCACATCGAAAGGTGTGCCTGTTTTTTATATGTGTTTCACAAAACGGTAAGGTCAATAACTTTAATGCTTTCCCAATTGCTGGGAAAGTGCATATGACGAAGAATGTCTGATTTGGTGATATTTGCTGTAAAAAACTCGAGACTGTCAAGGAGCATTTGAAACTGAGAAAAGAATTGATCAAAATCTTTTGCCGTTAAAAGTTGTTTGAAACAAACAACGATCGAAAAAAAGTCATTTCCGCCACAACTATAATTGTTTCCGTTTTTAGGAACTTCTAATTGATTGAGAATTTTATTATCTTTTAAAGAGGCTCTTATAACTTGGAAATCAAACAGCCGTTCGTTGTGTGCGCAAGCGTTTCGGAACAAAGCAAGAATAGATAGCATAGTTTCCAATTCGGCGTTGGAAATATCACCGAATTCATCGCTGATCTTTTGTTGAATGCTTTGCTGTGAAACAGAATAGATTTTAGATATCTTGCCGAATGAAAGTGCATTGACCAATACCCACAGTGGTATTTCACCACTATGTTTGACATTATAATGCTCTATGTATCTATAATCATTTGATTTTGCTGTGACATTTAATATGTGAATGAGTGAGTGTATGGTTTCTCTATTTTGGACAGTTTTGTATTGATAATTGTTGGCATCAAGATAATCTAAACTGTTAGGGTATTTTGCAGAGAAATAATAGGAAATAAAAGATTTCATTTTGCGCTCAATTTTTAAAATATATTTGAGCATTAAAGCTCGCAATTCTTCGTCAAAATGAAATAATTTTACGATATCTTCAAAAGAGGCGTTGTCAACATATTTGCCGTCTGCCTTTTTGAAAATTTGTTTGTAGCCGTTAATTAGAGCAAAGTAACTAATATCCTTTAATTTGCTTATAGCATAGGATTCGTCGTGGATGACCAGACCTTTTTCTTTTAGGATTTCCAGTTGTTCTTTGTATGTTTTAAAATCCTTTGGCATAAATATCCTCCTGAAAACAAAAAGTCCGCCTATATAGGCGGACTTCCTGAGGTTGCGTTCCCAGATTAACTCCACCAAACGCAACACGATCAGTGACATTATATTACCATACCCAAGGGAATGTGTCAAGAAAAACCTCTAAAAAACACATGGAAATAAATGTCATAGATTATTATGCGTATAATGATGAGTTTTATTCTAATTTTTAAAATCTATATATCGTCGGCGTCGGGGAGGGCGTCGATTTTCTTTATATCGCTGTCTGTGACGGTGGCTGAGCTGATGCTGCCGTCGCTGGCAGCTATTTTTATTTTGTGGGTTTGTTCGGGTGGTGTCATCATTTGGATCATTACCGGTTTTCCGTCCTTGCCCGTAACGATCAAATCGGGACAATCAGTGCGACCGAGGAGGTAATCTACAGAGCAATTCAAATAAGTGGCAAGAATATCTAATTTTATGGCGGTAGGCATACTTCTGCCGCTCTTCCAATCACTAATGTTGCCTGTGGATATACCTGTGTCATCGGATATCTTTTTGGCGGTAAGCCCCAGCTCTTTTATTCTTAAAAACAAGTTATCTAAATTAACCAAAGTATACCACCTCCATTTGTGCACGTTTTACAAAATCTCGTAAATACGAGAAAATGTCTTGAAAATCTCGTAAATACGAGTTAAAATATACCCAAGGTCAATGACTTGACCCCCATTATACCATATAAAAATTTAAATTGCAATTAGGAGGTGAGAAAATGAACGTTGGAGAAAACATCAAGAAGTACCGTGAAAAAGCGGGCATAAGTCAAAAGCAGCTTGCAGAGGCAGTGCTGGTAGATCAAGCAATGATCTGCAAGGTAGAGCGAGGTATCAAGCTGCCGAGTCTTCCGCTGAGTATGGCCATTGCAAAGGCGCTGGGATGCACGATGAACGAGCTGACGGCATCGGCGTAAATGAAAATGCACCCTGCCGAACGCTGACACGATCGGCAAGGTGCAAATTCGGAAGTGTTCTATAAACACCAAAACACAATTAAATTATAGAACATTTCCTCCCGTTTGTCAAATAGACAAACAGTTAATACATAAAATACTTTAGGAGGTAGAGAAAATGGCTATTGTAGCTGAGTATCATTTCGAGCACGGAACGGCGTACATCGACGATTCCTACATTCAGAGCATCACGCCTGAGCAACGTCAAAAAAACAGAGAGGCGTTTGAAGAGGTTTGTTGGCAGGTGATCCGTGCCAATGAGCGCAGACGGAGAGAGGCCGAGGAGGCGGCCGCAGCTGCAGGGGAATGACCTGCAGCGGAAAGGACAAGCATATGAACAGACAAGAACTGGAAAAGAAGCTGATAGAGCTGTTGCAAAATCCCGACAATGAGGAAGCCACCAAAATGTTGGCTACCTTTTCCGGGTATCTGCAACAGTTGTCGAATGATATTTCGGATGTGATAACACCGCTCAACAAGTTTAATGCCAACTTTGTGGTGGCGCTGTTGGAGGCGTATGCCCAAAGCATTCGTCAGAGTATGCCCTGTGATGATGAGATCATCGAAAAGATCAAGGGCTTTAATACCGGCAAGATCATGATGGTGATGCCTACAGATCTGATGGATCGGGAGGACAAGGATGAGTAGAAAAACGTTGGAGCAGGTGCTGCTGGAGCATCTGGCAGTACAGGACAAAGAGAAGGAGCCGCTGGTGTTGGCTTGCTTAGGATTGTATTTGGGGGTTATCAGCGATCGGATCGCCGAGGCGATCTCACCGGTGAATAATCTGAGTGCCGCATTTACAGCTGCCGTCTTGGAGAAATATGCTAAAGATATTCGGGATAAGTACAAGCCGGACAATCGTTTTGTAAATGTGCTCAAGGATTTTATCAATGGCAAGCAGGTCTTTCCTAAGGCCCCGGAGAGCAAGAAGAAAGCAAAGGAGGGCAACAAGTGAAAGAGATCACGTATGAAATGGTCCGCAAGATGAAATTTGTACAGGATAATCTGGAGCCGCTGATGCGGCGGCTGGATCCGAAGATCACCGCGGTGGTCTATACGTACGATCACGGCAGCGGAGAAGAGGTTGTTTCTGTTTGCAGAAATGCGGATATTGTTAACGTTTGTGTTACGGCCGACAGTTTGGCGGCATTGACGATGGACGTGGTAAGGAGCTTGACATGTTAACGGGACCCCAATTATTAATCATACTGGTCGGCTGGGTGGCGCTGTTTGGCGGGGCCTTTTGGCTGATATGCCACCTTGAAAAGCGCGCTGAGCAGCGCAAGCTTCGCCGCCTTGAGGTGGACAAGCGTATGAATGAAAATCGTAAGAAGATCATCGAAGATCTGATACGGTATTGAGGTGCAATATGATACACGAATTAAAAGAATTGACCGAATATTTCAAAGATGTTGCAGAGGGGAGAAAAGGTTTTGAGGTGCGAAAAAATGACCGCGATTTTAAAGTGGGTGATTTTCTCGCATTAAATGAGTATGACGGGTCCAAATATACCGGACGGTGCTGTATCGTAAGAGTGGGCTACATACTCGAAAACCATAATCTTCTCGCAGACGATCATGTAGTTTTGGGCTTTGATCCCTGTTTCATTGGGGGACACGGATATGTACCGGAGGATAAAGCATGCTTGAGAGGGGTTCCTATATATGGGTGTGACGAATAAACAAAGCGGGGGGCAACCGTGATGGGACTGCTTGAGGAGATCGTAAACGATTTCTGTGATAACTACTGTAAATATCCTCTTGTGTATACGGATGAGGATGAAATGATGGAAGAACGTTGCGAGCATTGCCCGCTGAATAAAATATAAATGGTTAGTAGAAATTGGACAGCATCAGAAATTGAATATCTTGAAAGCAAGTGGGGAAATGTTTCCATCCCTTATATTGCACAGAAGCTGGATCGTAGTGTAAATGCAGTAAAAGAAAAGGCTGGACGCTTAGGGCTTGGCCCTGTTCTAATGGGTGGGGACTATGTAACGCTAAACCAACTGATGATAGCAGTAACGGGACATACAGTTGATGGCTATCATAAAATCAGTTGGATACAAAACCGAGGCTTGCCTGTACATACAAAGCGGGTAAATCAATGCAATTTTCGTGTTGTTTACATAGACGAATTTTGGAAATGGGCGGAAGAGAATCGATCTTTTATTGATTTTTCTAAAATGGAACCGCTTGCACTTGGCAAAGAGCCTGCTTGGGTAGCAGAGCAACGCAGAAAAGATCATACAGCGTATGGCTTGCAGCGAAAAGATCCTTGGTCATCTGTAGAAGATGATCGTCTGATTTATTTGTTGAAACAGCAGAAATATGGTTATGCTGAACTGTCTGCGATGCTAAGACGTTCTGCAGGAGCTATTCAAAGAAGATGTACGGATCTTGGTATAAAATATCGACCGATAAAGGCAGACAATCACGGAGAAGCTGCCAAATGGACGGAAGAACATTTTAGGATTCTTGCAGTTGGCATTCGACACGGAGATAGCTATACAGTCATCGGGAATAAGATCGGTAAGTCAGAAAAAGCAATCAGAGGCAAGGTGTATAGTGTTTATCTTACCGAGAATGCCGACAAGATCCGTTCTATGTTACAGAACGGTGAATGGGGTAGCGGCGCGCCGATTCCAATGGTAAAACAAGGGCTGGCATTGTCGCGTTATCGACGAGAAACAAAAGAGCAGCTTGCGTATCTTGCCGGATTGTTGAGATACAGAGCCAATCAGATGGGCTACGATCCTTATTGGCAGCGGTTTATGTGTATGCACTGGGATGATTTTGACGGCTGCACTGTTGGAGAGACGGATTGCGATTCTTGTACACAGTTTTGCCGAATCAGAGAACAGTATTGTGCCAGATGTGGTAAGACTTTCTTCGAGAGAGAAGATCAGCAATTTTGCAAGGAGTGTAGAATCGCCAGAAAGAAACAGGCTCAGAAAAAGTGGCGGATTCTATCAAAAAAGAATTACTAATACTGCCGGAGGGAGCTCCGGCGATACGGAGGCGCGGAGTGTGGTCACTCACGAGGGCTCAAAACCCGAGAAGCGCAGGTTCGATTCCTGCCGCCTCCCCTTCATTCGTTAGCCGCCGTGTGTTCATCTGCTACGGATATGGCACGGCGGCATATATGGGATGCCGAGAGGGCGCAAAGGAGCGGTTTTTTCTCCATAATTTTTCCGCAGCATACAGGCTTTGTGTCGGCGGTGCAGCTCCGCCGCATCCCCGGGTTGTAACTAAATATCAAAGACTTCGGCAGGCGGCAGGAATGCTCATAACCAATCTCCTCATAGTGTTTTTCCTCCTTGATTTTACATACATTGACCGTAACAAATGACCGCCCTATTTTTGTTCCTGCCGCCCGCCGAGGTCTTTGAGGGAAGGGTGATAACAATGACAATCACAGTTAAAAAATGCCGTAATAAATGCTTGGAACAGGAGGTCTGCCAATGGAAATGAGAGATAGGCTGATAGAGTTGATGAAAGAGTGGGGGAGAGCAAATAACGATAGTTTTCCTTTTGAAAGTGTAGCGGATCATCTTATCGCAGACGGCATTATTGCACCGCCTTGTAAGGTGGGGGATACGGCGTGGTTTGTACTGGAGGATGATTTTCCGGTACACAAATGGTACTTGTCACCAGAGCCGGTGACGGAAGTTTGTTCCAGAGGATTTTTTGTTAGTGGATATGTGAACGACGAAAACGATATGAGTAATTACACGCCGTGGACACAGGTGGGTGATGAGGTGTTTTTTTCAGAAGAGGCGGCCAAAGCGGTTTTGAGGGAACGGAATATTGTATTAGAAAGGATAGGAAGAGATGAGTAATTTGTTTTCGATGGCATTATTTAGAAAAAAGCCTGTTGAAATTGCAGCAGAAGAGGCGCCGGTGACGATTACTGTGCCGGACATCAAGGAATATCTTTTGAAAGAGTACGAAAGAACCGCCGCTTTGCAACAAAGAATTGCGGAACTGGAGGCGGAGTTGGAAGAGGCACTTGTGCTTGATCCAAAATATAAGGCGACACTTGTGACCTTGAATGAATACTCAAAGAGGTTGTCTGTAGCCGAGGAACACATAGAGAGATTGAAGGCGGAAAAAGAAAAGGTCAGGCGGGATGCCGTTTGTGCCAGAGATGAGATAAATTCCTATAAGATCAAGCTGAATAATGCTGCCATCGAAAAGGAGGAAATGCGCGCTGAGGTTGAAGAAGAGCTGCGAGCTGTGTTGATCCAAAAAATAAATGCCCACAAGGGTAATGTGAGCAAAAAGATTGTATGTGAGATTATTGGAGGGATGTAAAAATGAAAGTATATGAACTTATGGATCTGCTGTCAAGACAGCCTGCAGGCGCGGAGATCAGCGTGAATACGGTGATGACGTCGGAGGAACTTGAGGAACACGAGATATTGGAGCAGACTGAGGCCGGCGAGAACTTGTACCGGGTGACGGGCGTGATCGATGATGTCGATAAGGCAAGTGAGCACCATGTCAATCTGTTCGTGAGTTTGGGGGCGAGCATATGAGAAAACGGGAACTGATATTGGCGATGCGTCGCCATGAAAAGGTGCGGGAGTATCATCCGCTCTCTAAAACCTACGGAGAGGAGTGCCTGGTTAAACGTGTGAGCTATTTTGTGCGTGAGAGCGGTAAGATCAGCATCGGCGCCGAACTGTGGGGATATAACAGTGTGTACCACGTGCTCGCTAAAAATGTATATCCTGCAAGGGAGGTAACAGGCAATGAAGCTTAAAAAGATCGAAAGCATTATAAAGAAAAGCAAATCCGTGGCGATCGTCGAGGCAGACGGGGCCTATTGGATCGGCAATGAGCGAGGGATGTATCCTACATATTTCGGTTTTATGGACCTTGATACCCTTATGACTATGTTTGATCTGGATACGGAAAAGCGGGAAAGCATCACGGAGGTGTCCTCTGAGCTGATCGCCCGTGCAGATACGGCAGATTACTGCACTGCAGAGGTACCGCTGCGACGCGACGGTACACGGATCATATATAAAGGATGTTCGCTGATGCCTTTATACTATGGGGATAAGGTGCTGTATATCGATCCGAGATATCTTGACCCGGTGGCAGATGCCAAAGAGGGCATTGAGTGCTATCTGCGGATTGGCAGTGATCGGCGCCCCTATGTAGCTATAAAGAGCGGAATGTTGCTCGTCGGGCTGATCGAGCCGGAGGAGGTAGTGGACGAGCTGTTCCTTAATACGCTGAAAGGACTGTATGACAAATCCTCGGCGGTGTTTAAGGCGACACCGTCTGAAAATACATATCGACAGGAGGTAATCGGATGAACCGAAAGGAAACATTAGAGAAAGCGATGACGTGTGTGCTGGGCCAACGAGAGCAGGATTACGGCACACCGGAGGACAATTTTGCGATCATTGCCGGTCTGTGGTCGGTGTATCTAGGCACGGAAGTGGATGCCGAGGACGTGGCCTTGATGATGGCACTGCTTAAAATTGCCCGTTGTGCCGCCGGTACCGGAAAAGAGGATAACTACATAGATCTTGCGGGCTATGCCGCCTGCGCTGCGGAAATCGCCACCAATCAGAATAAGAAGGCGGGCTTCTGATGAAACGGATGTGTGAGATATGCGGCGAAGCATTTGAAAGCCAAAGCAAGCGCAAGAAGAGATGCCCGGTATGCGATTATATGTTGTATAAATCGCCGCTGGAAAAACGGGCGGCAAAGAACAAGCCGACAGAGAGCGCGCTGGACAAGCTGCTTGGCGAGATCGCAGAGTACAACAGGGAGCACGGGACAAGCCTCTCTTACGGGCAGTACGTGGCAAAGTTTGGGATGTGATCAAAATGCAGTGCAGATATTGCGGCAGAAAAAGCGGGAACAAAGATATTTGTTGTAATTGTTATCGTAAGCGCAAAAAGGTACGTGAACTGGTGGAAATCGGCAAACAAATAAAGAAAGAAATTCAGAAAAAAGAAAAGCGGTCGGAGCCAAAATAGCACCGGCCGCCTTAGTGCCTATATATAAATGAGAGAGATCCCCCTGTTCGCTTGGGGGAACTCTAATAGCTGAGTGCATCGGAGATACGATGCATCCGTCCGTGCGGGGCGGTTTGAGGGTCTTGTATAGGGCATTAACTTAACGACCAAACATAAAGAAAAAAATACCTCTCTCTCACAAAGGGGAAGGAGGGGTAGGTCAGGGGAAACATGGGGAAGCCCCTTGGTTCCCCTGACGGAGAGAACGGAAAGGAAGAGGCGTATGAAACATATCCATCAGCGAGAAAATATATATTATTGCGGTGAATATATGCAAGTACAGATCTTTCCGGTGATGCAGACGAGAAAGCATCAGCGAAAAAGAAAATGTAAGCCAACATCTGAAATGCAGGCAAAGCTCAACGAGAGATATCGCAATGACAAACTGTGGATGCTGGTTAACCTAAATTTCTCACTAAAAGATCTGGCGGTATGTCCTACATATTCCGATCCGACAATGAGAGTGTTCTGTGAAGAGAATACCAAACGCGCTATGAGGGATTGGAACAATTTCCGTCGTAAGCTGCAACGCTTGTATGCTTCCAAAGGCATAGAACTGAAATACATAATGCAGCTTCAATATTCAAACGGCACAGGGTATCATTTTCACCTGTTTCTGTCCGGAGGCGTCAGTTATGAGGAGATCAAGGAAAAGTGGGGACTGGGCCGCTGTCATATTGATCCTCTGGAATTTGACGAGAACGGCGTGGAAGGGTACATCAAATACATTCAGCGGGGGAATGTGTATGCAAAAAAGTGGTGCGGCAGTAAAAATCTGATCTGTCCTGAGCCGAAGCAGGTGGACGGCAGGCTGAAGAAAAAAGAGATGTTTCTCTTTCAGATTGAGGACAAGGAAGCCATCAGCGCACTGTATCCGGGATATGTGTGCACCGAGGCGCACTGGGAGTATAACGAGCTGTACGGCGGCGAGTATATGCGGGCTCGTTTTTACAAGAAGGGCGCACCGTTCTACTACGATCAGTACAAACGGACAAGACAGCGAAAATAAAGTCAAGAAAAGTCAAGATGTCCCGTGTGTGCACGCACGGGTACCTCTGATATAAAAGCGGGCGCGCGGGAACGATTGGAATGGCCGCTGCCGCCTGAAATTACAAGTACATATTGACCTCATCTTCGGATGGGGTATTTTGGCGTGCAATGGGGTGTATTTTTGTGTGTTCTGGGTGTACTGTTGTGCTTTGAAACTATGCAAATGCACTGTAAAATGGATATAGAGAGGTGAGGCCGGTGGCGAAAGGTAGACTGACAAAGATGGAAAAAGTCTTCTGCCAACTATATATAGAGCGCAATTATAACGGAACCAGAGCCGCTGTTGAGGCGGGCTACAGCGAGAATAATGCCGCCAGCATTGCCAGTCATATGCTGAAAAAACCAAAGATCATCGCAGAGATCGCAAGGCTTGAAAAAGAGATTTGTCAGGCAGTGGGGCTGACACCGGAGCTGATCGGCGGCAGGATCGAGCTTGAATATCTGGATGCGTGCAAGACCAAGCGTAGTAATGCCAAATTTAAAGCCATAGATCGTATGATATCTGTATATAAGCTACAACAGCAGTTTGGCACAGCGGACAGCAAGATAGAGATAAGTGTGATCGTAGATGAAGATTGATTTTAAAGTTACCAAAAAGCAGATGGAATTTCTCAAAGCGGGGGCGGATGAGGTACTCTTCGGCGGCGCTGCGGGCGGCGGCAAGAGCTACGGTCAGCTGATCGATGCTTTCATATACGCTATGAAATATAAAGGCAGTAAGCAGATATTGTTCCGTCGCTCCTATCCCGAACTCGAAAAATCTATCATAAGAACCGCTTTACAGATTTATCCGAGAGAGCTATGTCGATACCATAAAACGGGGCACAGCATGACATTTTTGAACGGCAGCATACTGGATTTCGGTTACATAGACAGCGAGAGCGATGCGTATAAGTATCAATCCGCCGAGTATGATGTCATTCGCTTTGACGAGCTGACCCACTTTACGGAGGATATGTACGTGTATATGCTTTCCCGAATCAGAGGCGTTAATGATTATCCAAAGTGCGCAAAAAGCTCTACCAACCCCGGAAACGTGGGGCACACTTGGGTGAAGGAACGGTTTGTGGATATTGGAGAGCCGAATACGGTGCACCAACTTAAGGACGGCAGTCGTGTCTTTATTCCGTCAAAGGTGACAGATAACAAATATCTGATGGCAAAAGACCCGAAATATATACAACGTCTGCAGAATCTGGACGAGCGGGAAAGAAAAGCGCTGCTGGAGGGCTGTTGGGATCTTACGGACGGAATGTTCTTTGCGGAGGTCAAAAGGGGCTTGCAGATCATTTCTCCCTTCGATATCCCCACAGACTGGAACAGATACTTTGTAATGGACTACGGTCTGGATATGCTGGCCGGATATACGGTGGCGGTGTCACCTGCAGGCTGGTGCTATGTGTACCGAGAACTGTATGAGGGCAAGGACAGCGGCGGTGAGGGTCTGATCGTCTCGGCGGCGGCCGAGCGCATCAAGGAGCTGATCGCCGCAGATAAGATACAGTGCTATTATGCGCCTCCCGATCTGTGGAACCGACAGAAGGATACGGGCAAGAGTATAGCGCAGCTGTTCCGTGAGCAGGGCATACCGCTCACCAGAACGCAGAACAGCCGTGTGCACGGCTGGCTGGCGCTCAAAGAGATGCTAAAGGAATGCAAGGATGAAAGCGGGCGGCCTGCCGCCAAGCTGAGGATCTTTGCGAACTGTACCAATCTGGTGCGGTGTATTACCTCTATCCAGGTATCTGATAAGGATCCGGGAGACGTGGCGCTGCAGCCGCACGAGCTGACACACAGCGTGGATGCACTGAGATACTTCGCAGCGGCACACTATAAGCCGCCTAAGACACCGACGTCAAAGCCGACGTACAATTTTGAATTTGAAAAGCCGAAGAGCAAATTCGGCAGAGGGGAAAAGGTAAAGGTTATATGAGCCAAACAACGATGGCGATTATGCTGCTGTTGATGCTGATCAGCACGGTGATCAGCTTGTGCAGCTTTATTTACACCGTGAAAAGAGATCGGCACACCTGCAGCTGTAAGCAGGGTGAGAAGAAAAAGAAACGCTCGACCGCCAGTGTACAGCACCAAAGTAAAGCGGATGAGGCACTGATCAAGGCGGTAGATAAATATCCGGGAGGTGTGATCTGATGGGATGGTTTAAAAGAAAAAACGAGCGTACCGAGTCAAAGGACATAACGAAGCTGTGGCAGCTGTTTGAGGCAGGCAAAAACCACGACAACGTCAGAGGACTGAAAAGCTCGGTAGAGCGCGCATATCGATTCTATGAGGGGGATCAGTGGTACGGGCTGGCGGTGGAGAATGCGGATATGCAGCCGTATCAGAATTTTATCGGGCCCACCATCAAGCATAAACTGGCCAATGTCTGTATGAATGAAATGGCGGTGGTGTTTGAGGGAGAGGACGATAAGCTTTGCACCTTTTTGACAGAGTACATTTGTGATGTCATGAAAAAGATCCGTATGGATCGCGCCCATTGGGATGTCATCCGTGCAGGACTGGTTTCGGGTAACGGATATCTGTACTTTCCGTCGGGCGGTATTACCAAACAGGGAGCGCATATTCGCTCGCACAGGATGCCGTGGCAGCTGATAGATTCTCCCAATATCTTTTTCGGAGACGAGCACAGCGCAGATATTCAGAGCCAGCCGTATATCATCATCTATGAGCGGCGCACGGTGGATGAGATCAGACGGGCGGCAGAGGCCAACGGTCTGAGCGAGGAAGAGATACAGAAGATCGTTTGTGATGAAGATACCGATCTTGTCATCACGACGGACACCAAGGATGACGTCAAGGGCGGCATCGGCAAGTGTTCTTCTATCATCTACATGGAAAAGCGGGAGGGCGCACTTTGGGTGGCAAGATCCACCCGACAGGTGATCTACGAGCCGCTGCACAAGATCTGCGGCGAAAGCGAGCTTGGTGAGAGCGCAGCAGTCGCTATGGATATGTATCCGCTGGCATCCGTAACCGTATTGCCGATGAAGGGCAGCAGCCGCGGTCGGGGTGAGGTAACGCCTATGATCCCCAATCAGATCGAGTACAATAAAAACCTTGTCCGTATGGTAACAACGGTCAAAAATACCGCATATCCCAAGGTGGTATATGATGAGGATGCCGTGGACAATCCCGATGCACTGGACGAGGTGGGCGCAAAAATTGCGGTCGGTTCCAATGACGGTACTGCAAGCGTGACTCAGATGATCGGATACCTGCAGCCTGCAGGTATGAGCGGGGATGCGCTGAACATCAATTCCATTTTGATGGATCGCACTCGCGAGCTGATGAATGCCGGGCAGGCGGTCACCGGTGAGATCGATCCGGAGAAAGCAAGCGGATCTGCGATCATCGCTATGAGAGATCAGGCGGCAATTCCGCTCAACGAGCTGCAGAGTGCATTTAAGGATTTTTATGCGGATTGCGGTATGATCCTTTACCATTATGCGATCGCATACAATCCGGAAGGTATAGCCAAGGATGGCGCGTTCCAAAACGATGCGGCAGAGGTCTATAGTCAGGAGCAGCTCATCGATGCGGATCTGAGCATTAACGTAGAGCCCACCAGCGTGGCGCCCTACAGTATTTTTGCAAGGGACAATGCACTGGAGAAGCTGTTTACCGCGCAGGCGATATCCTTTGAGGAATTTGTGGAGGCATTGGATCCCAATTCCAGTCTGCCCAAGAAGCTGCTGCAGAAGATCCTTGAAAAGCGTAAGGAAGCGCAGGACGTCGCCGAAACGGATGCCAAGCTAAGCGACATCATAAACGAAGAGGGAGAGCAAGCGCTGCTTGCCGAGCAGGCGGCCCGTGCGATAGATCAGGCGGCGGCGCCTGCCGACGGAGACGTGGAGAGCGAGTTGGCGCAGATTATGTCGGGAGGAGGTGAGATGAGTGAGTAAGTTTTGGGAAGCTTTGGAATATATTCTGGCGCTGATCGGCGGCGCAATGGCGGTGTACTTTAAGCAGTACACGTTGCTGTACGTTATGGTAGGCGTGGCGGCACTGCTGGATCTAGCAACGGGCGTGATCGCGGCGGTGCTGGACGGTACCGGTCTATCCAGCAGCATTGCAAGACGGGGACTGCTCAAAAAAGTGATGCTGCTACTTGCGGTGGCACTGGGGACGTTTCTGGATATTTTGCTGCCGTTTGTGGCAGAGAGAGCGGGTATCCATCTGAATGAAACGTTGATCTTTTCATCCATTGTATGCGGATACATATGTGTGACCGAGAGCATTTCGATTATAGAGAATATTTACCGTGCCACCGGCGGCGCAATACCGCAGTGGATTATGAAAATACTGAAAAAATACAAAGAAGATCTTGAAAAAGGAGGGGACAACAGTGGCGATCACCAAGATAAGCAAAACTGATTTTGAAAACGAAGAGCAGGAAGCTCTTAAAGAGGGCGCTACACAATTATGGCATGGAACACAAGCCGATGTGCCTGCTAAGTCAGCAGAGGAAATGAAAGCTTTCTTCGACGCTCCGCTTCGTGTGTTTCTGGACAAGATCAATGAGATCATCGATGGCAAGGACGATGACGGTGAGCAAATAGAAGGTAGTTTGAAATATCTACTCACACAGCTTTATGATTTGCAAGATGCCACCAACGATACTACGAAAGATTTGGAGACAGCGAAAAAAGAACTGCAGAATCTATCCGGAAATAAGCAGGACATCTTGATAGCGGGGGAAAACATTACCATCGAGGGAAATGTGATTTCTCTGAGTGAGGCGTTCAGCAACAAGGCAAATGCTCAGTATACGGGCCTTTGGCAAGCTATCGATGCTTTGAACCGGAAAGCGACAACGCCTGATGCGAGCGAGCAGACATATACCATTAATAATTTGCCGGGTGTATTAGCCTATGCCAAAAACGACTGTGAGATTTCGTATCCTGCTGAGAATGGCACAGAGACAATGAAGATATCGGCAGGTTCCTTGTTGGCCAGAACTGTTGCTACAGTCACTGATGAGGATGGCAACAGCGAGATCGCTAGTACGGTATATGTTTTTTCTCGTAAGAATGCTCAAAACAGAGTAGATGGTAGATATTGCATCTACCGTCAACTCATACCAATATATGGTCGCACTTTGCATTATCAGGAACAGGCATTTTATGAAACCGAGCTTCCCGCTTCGACCGATAGGATCCGTGAGGCGGTAGAGTTTTGCGAAACGTTTTTGACCGATTTTGACTCTGCAAATACAATTCTCGATATTTTGAATTGGTGCAATGATCTGATTGGCCATATGGACGAAAGTCAATTCGTTGAGGATAAGAGGAACATGATACCGGGGAAGGCAGAGGCCGAAGGTCTTGGGTGGAGTACAGACAACTATCCTTCGATGAAATGTATGATGGAATACCTGCAACCTTATAATGATTTTGCGGAGGACAGTTCAGAAAAAATCAGCGAAATAGAAACCATGCTGGACAACGTAGAAAGCGCACTGGACGGCATTATTGCAATTCAGAATAAGCTGATCGGGGAGGTAGCCTGATGAGTATAGCAGATAAGCTCAGCACAGTTGCCGAGAAAATGCAAGGAGTATACGATGCGGGCTATCACGCGGCGCAAATGAAGTGCGGAGATCATCACTATACCGCAAGTATCAACGGCACCGATCAGCGGTATATCGAAATCGACCTTCCCTTTTTACCTGACATTGTGACGGTGTACACCACCGGTCCATATGCCAACGTGACCGCCAATACTTTCCGTGGCATGGTTGTCGACATGCGATCCTGCTCAGTGATTGCCAATCTCTTTTATTGCAACAGCAGTGGCTCGTCAACATCCGGCAACTTGAGGGCGACAGGTAGAAGTTGCTTTGATTATAATGACTCTACATTCCGCTTTGAAATGTCTGCGACATCACTTCCGAACGTATTGTGGAGGTCGAACGTGCGCTATAGCATCTCAGCGGTGCGCTTTACTAATGAAGACAGCAAAAGTATGGTCGAAGAACAGATTCGTTCATTGCCCGACACGCCGCAAGGGAATGTAGTTCTGGAATATTCTGCTAACAGGATTGCAGAACTTTTTACCGATGAGGAGTGGGCAGAGCTGATCGCGACGAAACCGAAATGGTCTTTTTCTCTGATATGAGGAGGGCAATATGAAACACATCAAACTGACGGCCGCAAAAGGAAAGCTGCTGACTAATGGAAAGGTATACGGCAAAATCGTATATCTTGGCAACTGTGACAGCGCTGACAACTGGTACGAGATACCCGAAGAGGAGGTAGAAAATGAACAGACTGAGTTATCCCTGTGACGTGATGAACATCACTCAAAACCATAC